>NZ_JAWLCI010000008.1:96369-104770 GCF_041687215.1 Mariniphaga sp. | reverse complement strand
GTCAGCTGTTACAGGATATTCATTAATAGTAAGCGTTGCCGAGTATTCACAGCCGTTGCCATCGGTAAGTGTAAGTTCAACAGGTGAATCAGCGGCAGTGTAAGTTGCATTGTTTACAGGCCACGTGTAGCTGTCGTCTTTGCATACCGTAACACTTTCGCTAATGTCCGGAGTTACCGGGTAAACAGAAACAATAATTTCTTCAGATGAAACCGGACTATTTGTAACGCAATCAGCATCAGAATAAACTTCACACTTAACAACATCTCCGTTTGTTGGAACATATTTAAATTCCAGATTATTGACACCCTGGGGAATATTATTTACAAACCATGTATAAATTGGATTTGGTCCTTCGTTTTCAGTTGTGGCTGAAAATGTAACCTCCGTTTCAGGACAAACTTCCGTGGCCGATGCAGAAATAGAAACACTTACAACCAAACCCGGTGTAACTGTCATAGTTATTGGATCCGAAACAGCAGTTCGTTCATCTGGTTCAACACAGTCGGCATCAGAATAAACTTCACACTTAACAACATCTCCGTTTGTCGGAACATATTTAAATTCCGGATTATTGACACCCTGGGGAATATTATTTACAAACCATGTATAAATTGGATTTGGTCCTTCGTTTTCAGTTGTGGCTGAAAATGTAACCTCCGTTCCAGGACAAACTTCCGTGGCCGATGCAGAAATAGAAACACTTACAACCAAACCCGGTGTAACTGTCATAGTTATTGGATCCGAAACAGCAGTTCGTTCATCTGGTTCAACACAGTCGGCATCAGAATAAACTTCACACTTAACAACATCTCCATTTTGCGGCACATATTTAAATTCCGGGTTATTGACACCCTGCGGAAAATTATTTACAAACCATGTATAAATTGGATTCGTTCCTTCGTTTTCAGTTGTGGCTGAAAATGTAACCTCCGTTCCAGGACAAACTTCCGTGGCCGATGCAGAAATAGAAACACTTACTACCAATCCCGGGGTAACTGTCATGGTTATTGGATCCGAAGTAGCAGTTCGTCCATCTGGTTCAACACAGTCGGCATCAGAATAAACTTCACACTTAACAACATCTCCATTTTGCGGCACATATTTAAATTCAGGGTTATTGACACCCTGCGGAATATTATTTACGAACCATGTATAAATTGGATTCGTTCCTTCATTTTCAGTTGTTGCAGTAAATGTAACTTCTGTTCCCGGACAAACCTCAGTGGCTGATGCAGAAATTGATACACTTACTACCAATCCCGGGGTAACTGTCATGGTTATTGGATCCGAAGTAGCAGTTCGTCCATCTGGTTCAACACAGTCGGCATCAGAATAAACTTCACACTTAACAACATCTCCATTTTGCGGCACATATTTAAATTCAGGGTTATTGACACCCTGCGGAATATTATTTACGAACCATGTATAAATTGGATTCGTTCCTTCATTTTCAGTTGTTGCAGTAAATGTAACTTCTGTTCCCGGACAAACCTCAGTGGCTGATGCAGAAATTGATACACTTACAGTTAAACCCTCAACTGTAATAACAGTCGGATCGGATGTTGCGCTGCAAAGTGCGGCATTGGTTACTGTTACTGTATAACTTCCGGCAGTGGATACTGTTATACTTTGCATTGTTTCGCCGGTTGACCAAACATTACCTTCAGCATAGCTTGATGTTAAAGTTGCGCTTCCATCTGGGCAAATTGTGGTTGGCCCACTGGCTGAAATGGTTGGTTTCTCTGGTCCTTCCGGATCACTCAACTCCGCATCCACCCCTACAGCAGAAGTTTCGCTACCAACCGTAATCTGTAAATCATTATACGTTCCAGCCTCTGTTGTAATTGTGGCAGTACCTCCTGAAACTACAACTCCCTCAAAACTGCCACCATCGTATGTAATGGTGTAGGTTCCATCGGGAACATTGGTAAAGGTTAGTGGAATAGTTCCGTCTCCATCGCAGGTGGTTGGATGTGTAACTGCTCCAACGGTAATTGTGGGGGTTGGTGTTGTTGGATCGGGACCTACCGAACCATTAACGTAATAGTCCACATAAGGCTCGTCATTAAGCACAAAATAATCAGGATATGATCCACCATATTCGCAGGCGTTTGCATAATCATTATTCCAGGAAAGGTCTGTAGTTCCACCCAAATAAGTGAAATTCAGTGTAAAAAGTGTAAAATAATCTGAAAGAGTTGTTCCTGTAGAACTTGTTTCCAACCCACCTATAAAAATAGTACCAGGCACGCTGGTTCCATCAATAGAAAGACTCGGAAATCCTCCTGCAGTATTGCTGGCAGAAGTAAAATCAAGTACTGTCTGATCGTAATTTAATGTTAACGAAACTACTCCCACATTATTAAAACCTGTAACTTTTACAGGAATGCTAATATTGTCATTAACCGAGGCAGTAAGCGTTGGTGCAATAGTTACGGGGCCTTGATTGGTGAAAGTTAATGATCCTGAAATGTAATAGGTGCTTAATGGTAAATCATTTAATGTTTGTGAAATACCACCTACCACAGTTGTATATTTACACGCTCTTCCATTATACTCATCATCAAAATCCAAATCTGTTGTACCATTTGTTACTTTTTCAAAAGCAATGTTGAATATTGTACTGCCATTGGTTAATGTAACAGTTGAACTGGAATACCATCCAATTCGTATTTCTCCGGGAGTACTTAGATTTACATCAAAAGTACCACCCATCCCAACACCAGTTGAAACATTTGTTGGAGTGGCAATTAATGGATCATACACTATTTTAAGTGCACAGCTACTGATATTTGTAAATCCATCAGCTTTTACTGGCACAATCGCTTCTGACGATGTTGAAGAAACGGTGCCTAAAGTAGTAATCGGGGCGTTTTGTCCGTTAACACCCAAAGCAATACTTAAAAACAGTATTGAAATAATGGTTGTAAAAATTTTCATGATCGTATGATTTAAGTTATTAATTTCAATGTTTATATTATCGTTTTATAATCCGAACAGTTCTTATAATTTCATATCCATTAAGGTTTGAAAACCTCAGGGTGATTTGATAGACACCTGCCACCAAAATATCTCCTTCAACATTCAAAAAATATTCACCTGCAAGTTTTTGGCGGTTACTCACTAATGTGAATCTGTTGCCCAAAATACCCGTTGCGTTAATACTAACCTGCCCGTTTTCGGGTAGCATATATCTGATTGTTGCTTTTTCGCTGAATGGATTTGGATAAAAAGTCAAGTCTATTTCGGCTGTATGATTAATTATTTCGGCATTTGTTGCTATGCCAATATTTTTCCAAACACAACTGTCCGGGTCAAAAATGAATTCATCCCAGTCATCAACCTTAGCTGGTTCCACAGGTTTTGTTCCAACATTTTCCCAATGGCAGGTCGTATTATTGAATACAAACTCGTCCCAGCAGTTTTCAGCACTTGGTACGACAGGCTGTGTGCCCGTTACATCCCAGCTACAGGTTGTTTCGTTCCAGGTTGCAGTTTCCCAACATGTTGTTGAAGGAGCCTTCGGTTGTGTTCCTGTTACATCCCAACTGCACGTGGTTTCATTCCAGGTAGCGGTCTGGTAACATTCTAATGCCGGTTCTTCCGGTTGAGTTCCGATGTTTTCCCATTCACAGGTATTCGTGTTAAAACTAAATTCATCCCAGCAGTTTACCGGGTTTGGTTCAACCGGTTCTTCTCCCACATTCTCCCACTGGCAGGTTGTATTGCTGAAAACAAACTCGTCCCAGCAGTTTTCAGCAGTTGGTACGACAGGTTGCGTACCCGTTACATCCCAGCTACAGGTTGTTTCGTTCCAGGATACCATTTCCCAACATGTTGTTGAAGGAGCCTCCGGTTGTGTTCCTGTTACATCCCAACTGCACGT
Organism: Mariniphaga sp.; assembly: GCF_041687215.1. Taxonomy (NCBI): domain Bacteria; kingdom Pseudomonadati; phylum Bacteroidota; class Bacteroidia; order Marinilabiliales; family Prolixibacteraceae; genus Mariniphaga; species Mariniphaga sp. The sequence continues at coordinate 100,881 of NZ_JAWLCI010000008.1, read as the reverse complement.
GGTTTCATTCCAGGTGGCGGTCTGGTAACATTCTACTGCCGGCTCTTCGGGCTGAGTGCCTATATTTTCCCATTCACAGGTATTCGTATTAAAACTAAATTCATCCCAGCAATTTGCCGGGGTTGGTTCAACCGGCTCTTCTCCCACATTCTCCCACTGGCAGGTCGTATTGTTGAAAACAAATTCATCCCAGCAGTTTTCAGCAGTTGGTACGACAGGTTGCGTACCCGTTACATCCCAGCTACAGGTTGTTTCGTTCCAGGTTGCCGTTTCCCAACATGCTGTTGCAGGAGCCTCCGGTTGTGTTCCTGTTACATCCCAACTGCACGTGGTTTCATTCCAGGTGGCGGTCTGGTAACATTCTAATGCCGGTTCTTCGGGTTGAGTCCTTATATTTTCCCATTCACAGGTATTCGTATTAAAACTAAATTCATCCCAGCAATTTACCGGGGTTGGTTCAACCGGCTCTTCTCCCACATTTTCCCACTGGCAGGTCGTATTGTTGAAAACAAATTCGTCCCAGCAGTTCTCTTTTGATGGTTCTTCCGGCCGGGATTCCACAGTTACTTCTACCGTTTCCGAGGTTGCACTGCAACCTTCCGCATTTGTAACCGTGACGTAATAGGTTCCGGCTGCAGAAACTGTTATACTTTGTGTGGTTTCCCCGGTTGACCATTCGTAAGAAACAGCTTCTCCTGAGGTGAGAACCACACTGCCCCCTTCACAGAAAGAAGTTGGGCCATCGGCGGAAATTACCGGTTGATCCGGGGGGGCCGGATCGGTTAAAACAACATGCACTCCCAAAGCAGAGGTTATTTCGTTTACCGTAATCTGCAGGTTATTGTAGTTACCTGCCGGTGTAGAAATTGTTGCAGAACCATCTGAAATAGAAACATCTGTAAAACTGCCACCCTCATAATAAATGGTGTAAGAACCGTCGGGGACGTTGGTGAATGATAAAGGAATTATCCCGTTTGCACCGCAGTTCAGTGGATTTTCAACAATTCCTGCAACAATTGTTGGTGATAAAGGCAACGAAACTGATTCAATTAAACCGTTTTGATAAAAACTTGAATGGGGTTCATCATTTAAAATATTGTAATCGGGAAATGAACCACCATATTCACAGGAGGTACTATAATCATTATTCCAGGAAAGCGCAGAACTGCCACCCAAATATTTACAGTTAATTGTAAACAAAACGAAATCATCTGCAAGACTCACTCCATCAGGATTTGTTGAACTTCCACCAATAAATATTGTCCCTGGTGTAGCACCGTTAAAAGTTAAATTTGGAAAGCCTCCTGTTGTATTGCTGGCAGAATTAAAACTAAGCACAGCAGGGTCATAATTTAATGTTAAAGAAACAACTCCAACATTTTTAAAACCTCTTACAGTTATTGGAATACTAATATTTTCATTTACAGAAGCGGTGAGATTCGGGGCTATAGTAACCGGACTTTCATCATTAAATGTTAATTCGCCCGGAACGTAATACGAGCTAAAGGGTGAATCGTCCAATGTTTGCGAAATACCATCTACCACAGTGGTGAATTTGCATGCTTTTCCATTCTCTTCATCATCAAATCCAAGATCGGTTTTTCCGCCATTCACTTTACTGAAAGCAATATTAAAAATTACAGCTCCGGAGTTTAAGGTAACATTTCCGGAACTGGCATACCAGCCAATCCTGATTTCTCCAGGAGTTGCCAGATTAAAATTTACAACTCCCCCTATTCCTGCTCCGGTAGTCACCTTTTTGGGAAGGGCAACAGCAGGATCATAAACTATTTTTAATGCACAGCTACTTATGCTAACAGAATTGGCAACAGTGACCGGCACAACGACTTCGGGTTCAAGGGTTGATATTTTACCCAGATTTGTAATTGGCGAAACCTGGGCGTAAAGATTCATTCTAAAAACAATGAACAACAATAAAAAAATAACAGGGATTAATTTAATCCTGTTAAAATTGAGAACATTTAATATTTTAATATTTAACTCATTCATCCCATTATACTTCATTAAAAATTTTTTAAGCGCTGGAGCTTTAAAATTTTGAATATTGATATTGCAGTTCATTCTTCATTAAAAAAAAAATTTAAAAGAATAAAACGGAGTACGGGAAACCATTCCCGTACTCCGTTGAAGGAGATTTTAGTGTTTAATCATCCTGACAGTTCTCACGATTTGCGTTCCTTCCTGGCTTCTAAACTGCAAGGTAACCAGATAGACCCCGGAGACGAGCTCATCGCCTTCCAAATCAATCAAATAATCGCCTGCAATTTGGTGCTGGTTTGATAGTATTGTTATCCGGTTACCGAGAATACCGGTAACTTCAATGTTGACCGTTCCGTTTTCAGGAAGCGTATAATTGATTTTCGCTTTTTCCCTGAAAGGATTCGGGTAACACTTCATCAGCAAATCTGATGGAAGTTCAGTAATACCAACTCCAACAGTCGTATTTTTCATTTCCAAACCGTTAACTACCAATGAAGCATTCTGAATGACTTCAAAATCTCCGTCGGCCAGTTCATTGAGCGGATCGCCCGACAGTTTGAAACGATACACCTCATTGTCCATCTCACCGGTTAATGTTTGTAACCTGATGGTCAGCATGGTTTCGCCGGCAGCCAACGAAATTGGCTCCATGGAATTCCATCCAATGCGTAACTCACCATTTACAATGTCAAACATCACAGGTTGTTCCGGATTATTCTTCAGGAATACATCTTCAATCTGCAGTTTTTCAACCGGGAAATTCAGTATCATTGAGATTGCTCCCACCTGCATTGCTGTTTCGGCTCTCACCGGAAGTTCGATTGAGGTGAGCGGAGATATCTGAATGCTTTCATCCTGGTTCAGTGTAAGGCTGGTGCTTCCTGTTGCAACGGCTGCCTTGCTCAGGATTTTTGCCGAAGACAGGTTATTGGCACTAGGTGTGAAACTCCTGTTGAAGTCGCCACTTACCAGACCCAGAAAGTTATGTTCTGCAGTTGCAGCTCCTGCCGGAATTGTTATTTGCAGCACATTATTAATTCCCGGTAAATCCTGTTGGGTATTAATAACATCAGGCGCATGCCAGAATTCCCATTCCGGATCAAAATACTGAGAAGTGCCACCAGTAACAAAATACCTTTGAATAGATGATGCATCTTCAGAATCAAGCCAAAATTCACCACTATTCAGATTACTTTGATTGCCGGCAACATCACCTGCCAGAAAGCGCACTTTCTCAATGGAATATTTTTTAATAAACCAACTGTTTACCTGAGCGGCATCGGTAACATTAATGCTACCCCATGTTTCTTTGTTTACAGTAATCACCACATCATACGTACCCGGGCATACATTTTCAAACGAATATACTCCTCCGGCATTCGTTGGTGAAGTAATAAACTCAGTAGTTCCTGATACCAGTTTAATGTCCACATTCTGCATGGGCGTACCGGCATTATTGTGGTAATTAATTGTACCGCTTACTGTTGCACCTGAAACTTCAACCTCGAACGAACAAACCTCAGAATTAACGGCCCCGTCTTTAGCCGTCCAGGTTACCGTTGTAGTTCCCTGATTGAAGACAACACCATCAAGTGAGGTGTATGGACCGGAATTAGTAGCACCTGTGAGCTTAGCAGTTAATGCGATGTCGATATCAGGTGTACAATTATCCGTACCCGTTGCATCCCAACTTGTTCCGCTGTGAATATAGGTACAACCATCGTTCATGATTACATCCTGAATTCCGCTTACCGGACAGGTAATCTCTGGCTCCTGGGCATCAACCACGGTTACATCAAATTCGCAGGAAACATCCTTGCAGTCATTTTTTGCTGTAGCTGTTACCGTAGTTGTTCCAATCGGGAAGACGTGCGGTAAAGTAATTGGATCATTACCAATTTTGTAGGTTACTGATGTAGCTGCCGGAACTCCCGTAACATTGGCTGCAAAGGTAACACTGGCATCACATCTGCCAAAATCATTATTTACTGTAATAACGCCAGGTGTTCCTTCATCACCGGGACAAACAATCGCAAGCGGATTATCGGGTATCGAAGTATCGAAAGTAATTTCGAAGTTAACCGTTTCATCACAGTCCTCATTCAGTGCATTGGACAGTACCACAGGAATGATGATCGTTTCACCATTAAGTTCGCTCACAGTGGTGCGGTTTCCGTTATCGGTCATCAGGTTTTTGATGGCAGCAGCTATGGCGCCCATATTTACCTGTGTACCGTCGTAAGCAACTCCGGCAACACTTACCACTGAAATCTGTCCACCAGTTTCCAGTAAAGCAATTTGGTTAAAGAGCTCTACCATTTTTCCTGTGCCGCTAATGTCCTCAATCAGATCATCGCCCTCAATGCAGAGGCCTTCGAAGTCTTCTTCGAGTTCAGTGTCCACTGTTCCAACGTAATCCAGCATCGCCTGCTGTGCATCCGGTATCTCGGTATCAAAGGTTACAGTATAGGCAACTGTCTGAGTACACAACGCATTCAGATTGTTGGACAG
>NZ_JAWLCI010000008.1:0-96269 GCF_041687215.1 Mariniphaga sp. | reverse complement strand
TGGTGCATAGTCAAAGGTCTCTTCCAAATCCGTATCCAGACCCGCAATGTAATCCAGCATCGCCTGCTGTGCATCCGGTATCTCGGTATCAAAGGTTACAGTATAGGCAACTGTCTGAGTACACAACGCATTCAGATTGTTGGACAGTACCACATCATAAGTAATGCTCTGTCCATCAAGCTCGCCAACAGTATTGTTCGTGGTCTCTGCTTCCATCAATGCTACCAAAGCAGCCTTGATGCCAGCCATATTAGCAGCATCATCTTCTGTCAACGTATAACCGGCTATGCTTACAACATTGGTCGTAGTTGGCAAATTGGCAATCAAATCTACCATCGTACCTGTGCCGCTGATGTCTGCAATTTGCATCCCCGAAGAAATACATGCTGGTGCATAGTCAAAGGTCTCTTCCAAATCCGTATCCAGACCCGCAATGTAATCCAGCATCGCCTGCTGTGCATCCGGTATCTCGGTATCAAAGGTTACTTCAAATGTCGCCGTCTGTTCGCAACCTGCATAGGTTGTATTACCATAAGTAACGGGAACCAAAATGGTTACTCCATCGAGGTCGCCGATGGTTACACGTCCGTCAGCAGTCATTAATGCAACCAGGGCGGCTTTAACCCCTGCCATATCTGCTTGCTGATTACCTGTTAATTCGTAACCGGCAACTTCTAAAACTACAAAATTGGCAGGCATGCTGGCTATTTCATCAAATATAGCCACCATTCCACCTGTGTTACTGATATCAGTTATTTCCAATCCAGACGCCAGACATAAACCGTCGAAATCTTCGGTTTTTTGAAGCTCCAAACCTGTAATATAGTCACTTAAATCAGTGTCTTCTGTTACCGTTCCATTCGCATAATAATCCGGATCGGCCAGTTCGGGAGGTTCTGCATTAAGGTCTGCATCACCGTCACAGAAAGGTTCTTCAAGTTCTGCCAGTTCCTCGTTTCGGAAACTGTATTCACAGTCCACATCGTATTCATCCATCCAAACCAGTGAAGTATTTCCTCCCCTATAACTGAATTTCAGTTTAATCAACGCTTCATTTTCAGGTATGGTGGGGAAATTTGTAATTCCCGATGCACTTTTTCCAATGATTATTACTTTGTAGTTTTCTTCATCACTGTTAATTTCAAAAACTTCGCCACTACCAAATGTGATGTAATCACTATCCCAAGCATCTTCGAAATCCATCACCCTGGAGTCATATTTCAGTTTAAGTGAAATGGACCTCACCTCGCTGAATGATTGCACGGTAATGGGCACTTCAATGAGTGTACCCGGGCAGGCCAGAATTTTAGGCGCTGTGGTTTTAGGCCCGAAGTAAATTTTGGCTTGGCCGGATGTTTCACCCAAGCAGCCGTTGCCGTCGGTAACGTCACCAACCAGGTTGTAAGTGGTATTGGCCGTTGGATTAACCGTAATCAGATAGGGAGATGCTTGTGCTGTTTCCGGATATGTATTTGTACCATCAGTATAGCTAAATGTCCATGGCCCCTGACCGGTAAAATCAACGGTTAATGTTGCTTCATTATCATCAGCACATACCGATGTAGTTCCACTAAGGACTGCTGTTGGCAGTTCATGAATAATAAGCGTATGGTTGTAATAGCCGGCAGCCATTACATCCGGATGAACGCCGCAACCGTTCTCATCGGTTATGGAAACAGTTTCAATAAAGTATGTACCGGCAACAAGGTCTCCGGCAGCAGCCGAATAAATTGTGCCATTTTCGTTAACATTTGATACTGTAAATGGTGAGCCGGTCATTAGCGAACCAGTATTGTCAGTACCTTCATAAACGTTGTAAACAAAGGTTAACGGCCCATCACCTGTAACAATATTGAGCAATGACATTTCAAAGGCTTCACTGGCACATACTGCGGTACTTCCTGTACCTGGTAACGCAGGCAGAGGATTTGTTCCATCAACTGAAATCTGCACTTCGACAGCTTCATTTACTACCACTTCAATTGTCTGTTCATCATAAACGTATTCGGTATATGTTCCGTGAGGACCTGTCGGAGAAGTATATTGTTCCCCGTCAGCGTCCAGCATAGCCAGGTTTTCAACCTTCACGTAATAGGTACCTGGCTGAACACCGCTCATTACAGCTTTCCATTCATTTTCTGCTGGTCCCCTTTCAAGAGGTATTAACTGACCGTTTGTGTAGATAGTAGGATCGCCTTGTTCTGTTACAATAGCCGAACCATAAAAACTGCTCGCAGCAACCGTAAGTACAGAAGTTTTGGACCAGATGAAATCACCTGAACCGTCAACCTGACCAACTGTTATGTTGGTATTTGCCGGCAAATCAAATTCCTGAATCATAGCCGCGTCGGTATAGAATGTCCATTTGCTGTCATTCAATATTCTAGTACCTCCGATATTTTCTACCATCGGATAACTTTCTGTCCACTCTATTTCAACCGGATTCGGATAACATTCTTCAGTATTATTGTAAACAAAATCAACATCAGCAAAGGTTACACTAAAGCCTTCGACATTGCCAAGGTTTGTTACACAAACGTTGTTATCGAGGTAAGAAACTGACTGAATTTCAATAGCGTAGGTGTCTTCTGCCTCGAAGCCATCCACAGTGATTTCCCAGTTCACAGTAAGTCCGTCATGTCCTGCAAGCGGAGTAGCGGGGCTACCAAGTATTTCACTTAAATATACCTGTGTTTCTCCGCCAAGGGCGAAATCAAGTGCAAAGGCCTGTACATTGGTTCCGTCGTTGTAAACCACACGTTTTACTTTGGCCCCGGCCGGGAAGGCCGTGCCCACGGTGATGCTTGCATCGGTAAGTACCGCCGGATCAAAGCTGGCAATATCGCCCGGATAGTTCACATCAATATCAAACACTACCGGTGTGCCGGTAATGGTGCTAATGTCGTCCACCGCGCTCAGCGTAAGTTCCGGCAAACCGTTCAATGTAGTCATTGTTTCCTGGAAATACCAGGGATCGAATTCTACATTATCACTAACCGCGTTGCCCTCTCCACAAGGATTTGTTGCGTGGTTTGGACCGGTTGGGTCGCCCCACCAGTTTGGTGATGCATCAACAGTGGTTGTTGCAGCATTATAAACTCCATACTCACTGTTGCCTGAGATTGAATTACTGTTAATGTCAATTGCACCAACATTCTCCAAATTGGCAGGCAGATAAATGCCGTAATCCAGATTATTAATGGTATTGTCAATGATTGTAGTAGCGGGCGCATGTGCATAACCATGCACATATCTGATTCCATGCGTCTCTAAAGCAGTTGTTCCCTTCACAATCGTATTTCCAGTAAAAGCAACCTGGCCGTAACTATTTCCGTTAATGGCAAATCCGTACCAAACATTAGTGGGTTCGCCATACCAATCTGCTCCGGGTGTGTAACCTGAAGGAAGCGTAATACCGGAAATTGTGTTATTGCTAAACGACCAATCGGCATTTGCGTTACTGGAATTATTATACCAGACCCCATTTCTGCTCCCATTGAACGTATTTTCTGAAACGGTTCCTGTTACTGATGTAGAATTCGGGTGGCCGTATGGTTGTATCTGACAACCACTCAACACCTGTTCAACAACATTACCGGAAACAGTGCCATAGACACCCTGTAAGTAAATACCATGATTTGGAGCAGTTCCAAAAGTATTAAAATCTGTGTAGAAATCCGGATTTAAAATTTGGTTATCTGAAATATCTGCTCCAACTGGCCAGGTAGCAACCCAATTAGTTCCATCATAATATTGATAATAATAACGGATTGCATTCTGTTCAAAATTTTGGAGAACATTATTATTGATGCTAACATTTTCGGCACCAGCTACAAAAATGAGTTCGGTTGGATAATCACCCCCATAAGAGTCAACACCATCAAAGGTAAAACCATTGAGTGATACATCAGATACTGTTGACCCACCACCGTCACCATCAATGTAAACCATATACCATGAGGTATTGGAAGCAGGAAATTTGATAATTGCTTCAGCAACGCGGGTACCGGTGTTCGGATTGATTCCGTAATTCGGACCCTGAATATCAAGTTTTTTGTTAATGTATAAAACTTCGGCATAAGTTCCTGCTGCCACAGTAATGGTATGCCCATCCAGCGTCAGCGGATTATCAATGGCATCCTGAATGGAGCAGAACTCCATTCCGGTGTTGGTATTCACCACACCACCATCGCAGGCTTTCAGCACCACATCATTGCCATCGCCGCCGGCGTAGTCAATAACGAAGAGCTGACCGCCAACAGTTACCGTGTTGGCTGCAAACTGTCCAACGATGGGTAATGAACCGTCAATAATGGTGAACTCGTCACCTGAACCCGGAGTGTAGCCCACATTCAGGTTTAATGCTGCACCGCCAAGGGTTACCGTTCCGGTAACAGTCAGTTTATCGTACTCAGTGCACTCAACCGTGCCATCAAGATCAACGGATAAGGTTGTTGAACTTCCGAGTGTTAAATCACCATTTATGGTTGCACAAGCCGGGCTCGCACCAACGCTGAGTGTAATGTCATCTTTGCCGGTGGCATCTACATTGCCATCGTAAGCTGTTGCGCTGCCCTGAATGTTTACTGTCCAGCCGGAAGCACCTGCGGCATCAATACCACGTTGGATGCCCAAAGTGTTGTTGGTGACGTAAACATTATTATCAACCCAGGTTAACAAACCGCGGTTTAATCCATCGAGGGCATGATGTACTTTATCCTCAATTTCATAATTATCGGTTAACGTATTATCCGCTGCATCTTTAAAGACAACCTGGCTAATATCATATACTTCATCCGTTCCAACGTTTTCATCCATCCAAATTGCATCGTCTGTTTGCCCTTTAAGCGTTGTGGTACCAGTGAAACTTAAAGCAGGTTTCATTACATAAGTACCGCTATTATTCAGGCTAATTCCATGCTCTCCGCCACTAATCACATTTCCTCCTCCAATTTCTGTTGTTAGCGACGTACCATCTCCATATTGACCCTGCAGTTGAATTCCAACTGTATTGTCCGTCAATACATTGTTGATCAAAACAACAGATGTGTTGGGATCGTCCCAAATGGCAATAGCACCGGAACCCCATGTTGAACTGGTGGTTACTTCACCCTGACATAGGGAAACCGTATTATTATCGATAGTGATATCACATCCGTATTCAGCCAGAATAAAATAGTCAAACCAGTTTTCTGTTGGCCCTGTTGATCCTTTACCTGTATATGTGTTTCCACTTACAGTACCGGTACTGCGATGACGAATTCCATCACGACCGATGTTTGTAAATTCCGAATTTTTAATATCTACATTACCGGCACTCGTTGAAACCAGGATTCCTGTTCCGCGATAAGTTGGTCCTGATGCATTGTATTGAATGTTATCCAATAAACAATCATTAATCTCACCATTACCATCGAAGTATATTCCATTATAGATCAAATAGCCGGTTCCGTCAAGTTTAACTTTGCTCAAGTTAAGAGTAACACCGGAGTTCACCTTAATCCAACCATCAGATGATGCAGTATAGTCAGCATCAGGTTTAATAGTAGTTGTAGTTTTATCATCACCGATAATCGTCAGATTTTTGTCAATTACGATTTGGCCGGATTCAACATACTCACCTGCGCATACTTCAATCACATCGTCAGCCTCTGCAGCAGTTATAGCTGCCTGGATGGTTGGATAGTAACCTTTAACAGCCAGTGAGTTATCTTTCAATGTCACAGGGAGGTATTTAACATCTACTGTCATTTCATCAAAACTCCCGTTATCATCGGTAACGGTAATGGTGTAGGTCCCGGCTGGTAAGCCGCTAATAGGATAATCATCACTATTAGAAACTGTTGTTGAAGAAATGCCCCAATCAATGGTGTAATCTGCTGTTCCGCCGCTAAAGTAAACCAATATTGATCCATCTGTGTCATCACAAAGAATATGGGTAACTACCGCATCTTCAATAACAACAGGTTCTCCCTCACATGCACCGGTTTGCGGAACAAATCCAATAGTAGAAGGAGAAGCATCATCACCACTCACCAGGTAAGGAACAAAATTGGTTGTACAATTCTCTTTGTTTAAAATTCTGCCATTGAGGTTGTCATTGTCGGCAATTTCGTTATAAACTGCGGTGCCATACCAGTTGCAGCCAAGTGTCAGTTCTTCTCCGTTTGCAACAGGAACATAATTAACAACGGCATAACCAACGCCATTGGCGTCACTGTGCATATAAGTATCGGCAGCAAAACTGTTATTGGCTACCGAAGCTGTTCCAACATAGCGATTGTTCTCAAACTTAAGACCCTGCAAATCATAACCTCCGCCTGCACGAGCGTCAACCTTGTTGCCTTTCAGGTTGGCTACATAGTTATTCTCAACTTCTATATCTTCAGTATTACCCTCCAGTCCAATACCTGTTGAAATAAAACCCTCAAGGTTGGTGATTTCGTTTTGTTTGATAACTGCATTCACCACCTTACCGTCAGTAGTTAAATAACCGGAACCTCCGCCAACATTTATTATAATACCATAGGCAAGTTTTCCGGTTGGCCAGTCACCAGTATTTACATTCACACTATTAATGGAATTGCGTTCAATATTTAAACCTGTAAGTACTCCGGTAGATGTTGATTGTAAAACACCAATGGCTGCAGCGCTATAGCCTGTTAATGAAGCACTGCTAATATTATTGAAGCAGTTATCCAAAATTTTCACATTCGATGTATTTACACCATTTGCAACCGTGTAATTTATAGAGTGGACATTGGAGCCTGTTACCGAAGTACCTATGTCGTATATGTTATTGTATTGAATGGTCAAATTGCTGCGGTTTCCGCAAACAATGGCATTCTGGTAATCAGGTGCTGTAATTTCAAAACCATTAATAGTGACATCATCTGCTGTTACGCTTACCGGTAAACCTGCTGTTGGTGCAATCACTGATTCTGCTCCCCTACTTCCGCAAGCCAGGTTTGCATTAGTTCCCAATAAAGTTACTGATTTGTCAACCACAACATTTTCGTTAAATGTTCCCGGCCCCACATTCACTATGCTATTTGGCACAACTTCAATACCGCGGTTGATACCTAAAGTATTCGTGGTAACGTAAACATTTGAAGATTTCCAGGTGACCAGACCCAGTCCAGCGTAATCCATTGCATGAAAAACCTTATCTTCAATAGCCAGATTTTCTGACACTGATGCGGTTTCACCTGTTTTTCCGGCAAAAAGAGCTGAAGTTGCATTCACATTTAATCCAGATGCATTGGCAATATAACTGGCAAGAGTTCCTGCGAAACTTGTATTGCCAAGGTCAACATCCGGCGTTGTTGTTGATGTGTATAGCACTAACCCATGTCCACCGGTTCCTTCAAAAGTGACTCCATTTGTAAAATCTATATTGGAAATGCTATTTCCTAAACTGATAGCTGGATTTGTCTCAAGACTGGATGAGTAGGTACCTCCTTTTATTTTCAGATTAGTGATTTGCGCAGGATTTGCGCCATAAGTTGTTCCATCATTGCGAGCTTTGATGTGCAGGTTTGGATAAGTAGCTGTCCCACCTGCAACAGCATTTTCGTAAATATTACAATTTTCAAAAACAATATTCTCGTAATCGTTTCTAAACTTTAGATTCAGGTCAATCCCTTCCCTTTGGTTACCCTTGGCTGTTACATTTTTGAATAATGCATTGCTAATGGCCTCTGCATAAATTCCTTTTCCAGAACCATAAACATGGCCATTGAACGAGCAGTCTTCAATAGTAACGTTGTTAACCAGTATGTTAGGTGAGGCATTTTTCTGAATCACAAGATACATACCCATTCGGTCTCCACCTGATCCTGAAGGTTTGACTGTATTATTGTCAACACTGGTGTTTTTCATCACAAAGTTGGTTAGTGAACCGGTATTGCTGCTTGTTGTGTTCTTGGCAAAAATACCATGGGTATAGTTATCATTGATTTCACAATCCTCAATCAACAGGTCATCAATTGCGTTGCCATTAGGCGAAATTAAAAGACCTGTGCCGTAAACCAAACTTCCTGTTACCCTGCCTCTGGCTTTCACATTTTTAAGTGTAACCGGGGCAATATCTCCACCGGCAGCATCAATCCAAATGGCATACCATGTGTCGCCAACAATTGTTCCGGTAGTAGTGATAACTGATAAGTCCTGTAATACTATGCGTTCAGTGGCATTATCTGGTGCCACCAACTTGACATTTCCATCAATGATTGTTTGTTCTTTTCCGGCACCTTTTATGGTGAGGCGCTTGTTGACGGTAACATTTTCAGTATAAGTTCCTGCATCTACTATAACGAAATATCCATTATCTGTTGTTGATGCATCAATGGCATCCTCTATTTTCATGTGACTGCTAACGAGCGTTCCTGTTGTACCAGGATCACCATTATAAACCAAAACAGGCCCCACTCCTTCACAAGGACCAGTTTCACTAATCCAATATGGCAAGAAATTTACATTTCCGGATACTTCATCTGCAACATCACCGGCAGAGTTAGAACCCCACCAGTTACAGGTGGCGTCAATATCACCACTCAGTGTTGATACAACACCAAAATTTTCATTACCAGTAATGCTGTTTTCGTTAATTGAAACACCTGCAACATCGGTACCTGTATCGTCATTATTTTTTAATACACGTATACCGGCCGAACCGTTGCCTACAAAACCATTGCCCGAAATATCATTGCCTTCAATGGTAATACCGCTGGCTGTGGCATTTGCGCGTGGGCGAATTAAAATACCTGCACCACCGGCAGCACCTGTGTTGTTGCCGTTGTTGGTGATGGTTGAGTTTACTATGCTAATGTTGCTGTATGTTCCCTCTCTCCAGGTAAAGTAAATACCTGAACCGGGAGAACCGGCAATGTCTCCATTGCCATTAGCAGTAATGTCATCTAGTGTAACATCCTTACCTTTATTAAATAGCAAACCAAAGTAGGTGTTGTTATTAAAGGTGGTACCTGTGATGCTTACGTTTTGCAGGTCATCACTGTTGTTATAACCCGTGAAGGTTGCCGCTGCGGAGAAACCAAAAAGGTTTCCGGTCATCTCACCATCGGTGATGGTTAAACCATCAACCTTAGCTTCAGCATCTATTTGCAGACCGTTGCCGTTTACATTAAGTTGTACGTTGGTTAATGTTAGGTTAGTAACATCAGCCAAAGTGTTTACGTGTACACCATAATTGTGCTGGTTGGAAATCACATTTTCTATCGAAACATTTGAAAGCGTTCCGTTGATATGAATACCCCGAGAAGTGCTGCCGCCTGCCGGGCCAACAATGGCTATGTCTTTAATCGCCACGTTACTAACTGCTACGGTTACAATGTTTGCGTTGGCAGCAGGGCTAAGTTTTTCTATTAATGTGTTGCCAGAGCCAAAGCCTGAAAGTGTAATTTCTTTATTGATGGTAACCAGTTCATCATAATTGCCTGATGAAGCTGCCACAAAATAGCCGTTTAGTGTAGTTGACGCATCAATGGCGTCCTGAATGGTCATGTGGCTACTGACTATTTGAGTTCCTGACATTGATGGATCCTGGTCGTAAACTACAACCGGTCCAACACCGATACAAGAGTATTTATCATTACCCCACCAAGGTTCAACATCGCCATAATCGTTATCAACCTGAAGGAATGGCAGGAAGTCAACCGTACCAGAGATTTTTGAAGCAATTACTTCTGCATCTTCGGTGCCAAACCAGTTGCAGGTAGCATCAACAGCACCAGCAGAGCTACTAGTTATCCCCAGATTGGTATTGCCTGATAAATTATTTTCATTAATTAAAAACGTTAAGGCATTTACCGCGCTAACACCAGACGAAACTTTAATACCGTTTTCGTTTCCGGAAATGTCATTTCCAGTTACCTGAATATCTTTAATGTCAAAGCGTAAATACAAAGCTGCATCACCAGCAGATTCCCAATTTGTAATGGTATTGTCTATAATATTCACGCGACTTGTATTCACATAAACACCAACTTTTGAACCCGTGTGCCCGATTATTGTATTGTTAGAAACAATGGCGTTATTTAAGGCGAGGTGATTTTTATTATTATCAGCTCCACTTTTATTGCCAACCATTATTCCATTAATTGAAGTCACACCTGATATTAAATTGTTATCAATTAACATATCCGGTCCATTGCCGTACAGGTAGATTGCAGCATCTGCTGATGCGGATGTTGTAACTTCGTTATACCGGATGTAGCTATTGGTACATTCACTGGACAGATTAATTCCATCACCGGTAGTAGAATAAACATAACAGTATTCAACACCGCCACCATCAACATTGCGTAGCTGAATTCCTTCATCTCCGGAGTTACTAACAATACAGTACTTAACAACCACACCGGTTTTAACAGGCGCTCCATCTGGGGAAGAAACCAAATCACCGCTTCCGTTTGTAATTTCAAGACCATTTATAACAACCCCGGGTACTGTAATTTCAAATACCGGACTTGAACTTCCTCCGCCATCTACAATAGCTTCTGCCAAAGAGCCAGAAGTTCTTAATGATGCAGCAGTTCTTGGGTCAATATCTTTCTGCGGCCCTTCAATTGTAACCGCTTTGTTAACAACAACATTTTCTGTGTAAGTACCTGCATCAACAACCACAATATAATTATCATCTGTAGTTGATGCTTCAATAGCGTCATTTATACTGGTATGGCTGCTAATCCAAGTACCGGGGCCAATAGGTTCGGCGCTGTAAACGTTTACAGGGCCAGCAGGTAAGGGAACTGTATAAGTTTCGCTAACAACACTTCCATTCTGGATTAATGTTACAGCGACTTTAACATCGCGGCCAAGTGCCGGCTCTAACCAGTCAGGATCAACTGCTCCGGTTGCAGGATTTGTATGAGTGCGGTAATTATGATTTTGCAAAATTGAAGTGCGCCACTCAGTGCCTTCAGCATCTGGAAATCCCGGCCAGTTTGGAAATCTGACTGCATCATCTCGAACCAGATAATTCTGCCAGTATTTTACTTTTACCAAAGGATTACCTTCGGCTGTTTGAAGATGGTATTTTGTTCCATCAATTTCGTAGTAATATTCCGTAATTATTTCGTCACCAATTGCCAGAGCTGCCTCCTGTATATCATCGGAAGTTCCTGTTTCAATTGCATTTTGCAAGGCTGCATACAACGCAGCTACATCTGTCAAATAATCTGGATCAGTTGGATTTAATCCGGGAGCCGGAAGAAGTTCCATATCGCCATCCTCCACATCAAATTCAACTAAGATATCTTTATTGGCATCTGTATATACTGCGTTTAGGCTGACTAAATTGGTGGGACCACCACCAAACGCAGTAAATTGATCATCTAAGCTGTAAGGAACAAAAACAACGGGTCCCTGAATTTTGGGAAAAATATCGGCATAAACATCCGAACCAAACCAGTTGTGATCAGCTGTAAGTGGATCGCCCGACCTGGATATAGCTATTGGGTAGGTTCCTGTAAAGCTGTTCTCTTCGATAGTATAAGTTCCACTTCCGCGGACCCGTAAGGCATTTGCTGAAGATACACCGTTGAACGTATTACCGCTGATTGTATTTGTGCCAACCAGGTCTAAAGTGACTAATGTATTGCCTGTTGTAGTAACGGCAGTAACTGTAGAAATCGTATTGTTTGTAAAAGTAAAATTCTTTGTATTTGTGGTACTTGTTCCTCCTCCAAAATTAATGGCCTGTCTGGCTACATTCCACACAGTAAATTGATCGCCGGAAGCAGGTTCAGTCCCAATAAATGTCTGCCCGGTAAATTCATTGTTGTTAATGGTGATTCCATCATTTGAAGCATTCCATTCACCTTGCAAACCAGCATCACCTTTGGCTTCGATAATATTATCCTCAATGGTTATATTAGCCTGTGTTCCTTGCAAGTAAACAGCCGCTTTTTCAATACCCGGATTTGCATTATCAATACCTTTTATGTGAAACCCTTTTATAGTTACCCCATTTCTTCCCGTTGGTATAAACACCGCACCAAGCTCGCTTCCTCCATCATCTCCTTCTATTATTGTCACGCCAGATCCGGCACCAATAAGTGAGATATTTTTACTTACTGTAACATTTCCATTATACGTTCCGGCCCATACCTGAATTTCTTCTCCGCCACCAGTTTCTGCGGCATCAATTGCTGTCTGAATAGCGGGATAAAAAATATTATCTGAGGTATTAACAACTGTCCAGTTGCTAAGCTCCGTATTTGAAAGCGTGTTTCCGGAATGGGTTACAGCACCCTGGCTTCCGTAAAAGAACATTAAATAATTAGCATTAGTGGCTGTATTATTTGTCACATCAATTAAATTATAATTCCATGTACCGTCAAAAACAATGCATCCGTCTCCCATGTCGGCATTAAAATCATTATCGTCAATCGAAAGGTCAGTTGCCTGGTTGACATAAACACCGCAATACAAGTCTTCGAAAGTATTGTTCTGAATAATTATTCCATCAGAATTGGCAGAACCATATCCTACATCGATACCACGTGGTGTAACACCGGCTAAACCAACAATCAAGTTGTTTTTAATGGTCGCACTGTTGGCATTGTGGGTGTGAATAACCGCCTGAGCAACATTTTGCTCAATTTTAAAACCATCGAGTGTACAACCATCGGCTAAGAAAGTAATTCCGCCATATCCATTTCCGGCAGCAAAACCTGATTGAGTTTGAATAATGGCAGCGTGTTGATTTTCTGCTTTTAAAATAAGATTTGCCGTATTGAGTTCAAGATTTTCGGGGTATGTTCCATCCGAAACTATGATAGTATTCCCAGCCGTAGCGTCATTAATTGCTTCCTGAATAGTACAATAGTATTTTCCAGATGCTTGGTTTTGCACTTTTGTATCATAAGTCCATTCGTAAATATTTTCAGCAAAGCACCCTAAACCAGCAGGATTTGATCTCACTGCCCGAATATCCACGCTCAGGTTTGTATTATCGTCGGGTATTACATCTCCTGGAGTATATTCCAGCCATCCACCACCATTTATTCTGTACTCATAACTATCAGTACAGCCAACTCCATCAGATCCTCCCGATAAAATATCGGCAGAAACACCAGTCCCGGGACAGATAACTCCGGTTGAAGGACTTGGTGTTAAAGTTGGAGCTATTGGATCTGCGACTACATTGACGGTAAAAGTTTCAAAGGGGATTTCATCACCATCTAGATCCTGAGCAGTCCAAGTTGTTGTTCCCAACTGATTAAATGTGATAGGATCAAATGACAAAAGGGACTCACCTATAATCCCATACTTTGTTTGCCATGTTGAAGATCCTGACTGTCTCAATCGGTACTCATGATCCGTTTCGGGATCAGTAATATTAACAGTAACTGTACCCCCAACACAAATTTCTATTGTGTTTGAGCCATCCATTGCGGGAACCGTTGTAACAGTCTCCTGGGCAAACGTGTCAGGATTAAAACCCAGCATCAGCAATACCACCAGTATGGGCAGCATGGCTCTGCAGAGCAAATTGCTTTTTGATTTTTGTAGATTTTTGGAATTCATAATACTATGGTTTTTAGTTGTTTATATTTTGTAAATGATTTTTTTCGATTTTTTAATTGATGGCAGGCTATAAATTAGCTGCCTGGCCCGGGGGATATTCCGGAAAAAATAAGGTAGTTGCTTCCAAAGGGTAACCAGATGTCCTGATGGTTAATCAGGGATTGTGCATTTGCAGGAAATTCAATTGTTTGGTAAAGTTGTTTCATAAACCCATATTTTAAATTATCTGTATATTTTAATTCATACCGCAACGTTTTATTTCAAATTCGTTAAAAACTTACCACACTTTCCGGCATATTTCAAAATGATTCATTTGAGTACTTCAGCTTCAGAATTTCAGTACTAAAAAATGAACATATCAATCATCCAAAAAAAATGTTGATAAATTGGCGGCCTTGTTTTCAGATAAGACTCAATTAAAAAATGGGTTTGTAAATGTTCGGATTAATCTTCCCGAAAAATCCTTACCAAATCTATGGGGTTTAAAAATGAAAGTAAATACGTAATTTTCCTGATCAGGAATTTTTCAATGGGTGTAATTACGCACGACGCGTTAAAACGGTGGCTATATAATTCTATATTTCAGGGCGTTCCAATTCTGGGACTATTTTTCCTGATTTGAAAAATAATAAATGGTTTCCAGAATGTTCTTGGTTTGGGTTTTCTCCATAATGTTGGCGCGGTGCTTTTCAACAGTGCGGGCCGAGATGCCCAACTCCACGGCAATTTGTTTAATTCCCAGTCCTTTAACCGAAAGTTCGAGGACTTGGTTTTCACGAAAGGTTAGTTTAACTTTCTTGCTGTTTGCGGTAGAATTTTTATTATCATCTGAATTATTTTTTTCCTTGAATATCCATTTGTTCTCTACCTCCTGTTGATTTCCATCCGGCACTATTTCGCCTGTAAATACATCTTTATCCAAATAATTGCTATAAACCAGATGAATGTTAAACAGCAAATTTTTGTTGCTTTTTAATGGAATTGCTTTAAACAGACAACATGGCTTAAGTCCGTTTATACATTTGTGAAAATCCATTTTGCTGGTTTCATTCACATGAAAATTAAAAACTTCCTGGATTTTTGGCAGAGCTTTCAAATTGTTGTCAATACCCGTAATTTCAGAAAAAGTATTGTTAATTCTGATAATCTGATCGTTTTCTGCAAAAAACTTGGCTACAGGAGAAGTTTCAAATAAATAATTTAACTGTTCGGAATCAAATACTTTTTCTTTTTTTCGTTTCTGAATTTGCCTTTCAATTTTATTCAAAACGGCACCTTCGTCGAACGGATTCAAAATAAAATTATCAATTCCCAATTCCAAACCTATTAAAATATCTTCTTTTTTATACTCATTCAAAAAAAGAATAAAAGGAATAGTTTTTTGAATTAATAAAGGTTGTAACGTATTAAAAACACGGAAGCCTGATTTGCCCTCCAGTTCATTTGCGCAAATAATTAACTCTGGAGAACAATTGGAAACTTTATTAATTCCATCATTTAATCTGGTGGAAACAGAAACATCAAAATTTTTACTGAGAAGTATATTACGCAGAGTCTGGGCGGCTTTTTCCTCAGAATTGGTCATTAATAAAATCTGACATTTGGTGGTATTCATGATTTTTGATTAGTATGGTCACAACATGCCACCAAACATATAAATAATTCGTAAAAATACCAATACGTAATTTCACTTATTATTGATTTGTAATGAATTAATTGAATTTTAAACCAACTAATGACAATTAATACCTTAACCCGATCGTGCCCAAAGCGGTTATACTGAGCTTGCAGATAATTTATTTTTTCACGTTTTAATCAAAACAGTTTCATTAAAAAAACTGTAATCCTTGTGAATTCAGGGCTCAGGGAAATGGAAGTGGGAAGATGGAAGTGGGAAGTGAAAAGCAGGAATTCAGAAAAAAATTATTGAAACTAAAGTAACATCAATGCACTATAAGTTATTAACAATCAATCAGAATTAATGGCAGGGGTGTTAATAACCGGAAATTTAACTTCGAAAGTGCTTCAATGATTTTTTGACCGGATTACAAAAAAGTCTTGACAATCGTATTGGTTGCTCCTCTGATTTTATATTTTTAGTTAAACTCCAAACACCGCCCGCACCGGCGAACCATCGGCATTTTCGTAAGGAATCGGAAAACAGAAAAATTCGCCTTCGGTTTCAGTCAGTGCATCCGGGAAGGTGAGATTTTCAATGATGATACACTCTTTTCCCAAAATGCTGAAATGGTTGGGATAGCTGGTACTTTTCATCGGGTCGGCTGAAATAATATCGAACCCGATGCCTTTTAGTGAAAAGTTGAGAAGCCATTCAACTGCTTCGGATGTAAGTGCAGGAAAATTATTGAAATAGCGGGGAGTTCCCCAAAATTTGCTCCAACCGGTTTTGAATAACACAAAATCAACCTTTTGCAGCTTTTCTTCAAATTGCAATAGCAATTCTTTTTCAATAACCTCAGTTCCCTGTGGCACAGAAATGATTACAGCTTTTCCTGAAAATTTGTCCACAGGAAGCTGGTCGAGCGTTTTGCCGTTTTCAAGCATGTGGGCCGGTGCATCGATGTGGGTTCCCGTATGGGAATCCATTTCAAAACGGGTTTCACGGTATCCGTCTTTTTCAATTTTAGCAGCCGGTTGAAACCGCGGCTTGACCATCCCGGGAAAAACCGGAGTTTCGTTATTCAGCAGATGAGATAAATCGTAGAGTTTCATTTTTTGGTATTTGAAAGGTAAAAGTATCAAAAAACCTTCAAGGTATTGAAAACCTTGATGGTTTAAGACCGAACATCGGAAATGAAAATTTTCTACCCCAACTCCGCAGCAATTTCCTTTTCAAGGAATTTTTTGGTTTTAACACCCACGTAACGGCGCACCTCGCGTCCGTCGCGAAACATGATAAGCGTGGGAATATTGCGCACTTTAAATTTTTGTGCCAGTTGTTGCTGCTGATCCACGTTTACTTTGGCCACGGTAACGCGGTCTTCGGTTTCGGCCAGATCGTTTAAAATGGGTGCCACCATTTTACAAGGTCCGCACCACGGAGCCCAGAAATCCACCAGGGTAATTCCCCGGCGGATGACAGGCTTAAAATTTTTATTTCCCAACACTTTTATTCTGTCGCTGTCGGCCACCGGCTTTATATTTTTCATCCGGTAATAGTTGAATGTAATCAGCCCGACGAGCGCAGCCAGAAATGCGAGAATAACAATTAAGGTAGTTGACATACTGTTTAACTTTCAATGATTTTGATTTCGCTGGTGAGGCCAATGGCTTTGCGGTACGTGGCACTCACCCCGCAATAACGTTCTTCTGAAAGGGTTACTGCTTTTTGGAGTTTTTCCACCGGAAGGTTTTTTCCTGTGAATTCGTAAATTACATGCATTTGGGTAAACTGTTTGGGATGTTCTTCGGTAAGGTCGCCTTCAACAATTACGTTGAAATCGTCCAGTTCCACGCGCATTTTTTTCAGAATAGAAACCACGTCCATGCCTGTACAACCCGCTAAGGCGGTTAACATAAGCGGTTTGGGGCGCGGACCACGGTTTTCGCCACCTACTTTTTCGGCGGCATCCAGAATAATTTCATGCCCGTTCACTTCTGCTGAAAAAGCCATGTTTTCCAGCCATTTTACTTTTATTTGTTCTTTTGCCATATTTTTTCTTTTTTCAGACTAACACTAACTGTCCGGAAACTGCCGAACACTGGCAGGTTGGTCAATTTCTAAGATAATCAGCGGCGCTTAATGCAGCAATGGTACCTTCTGCTACTGCGGTGGTTACCTGACGGTAGCGTTTGGCAATACAGTCGCCGGCTGCAAATATGCCGTCAACATTGGTTTTCATGGCTGCATCCACAACAATTTCGTTGCGGTCGTTCAGTTGCACCAAATCTTTTATGCTTTCGGTATTGGGCTGGTAGCCCACAAAAATAAATGTACCGTCGGTTTTCAACTCACTTCTTTTTTTGGTGGGAAGGTGTTCAATTTCCACTTTCTGCAACACGCCGTTTCCGTAAAACCCGCGCAGTTCCGATTCCATCACAAAATTAATTTTCGGATTATTTTGCGCTTCTTCCACCGCATGTTTAAATGCCTGGAAATGGTCGAACTGGTGCACAATGGTTACTTTGGTGGCATGTTGTGTGAGTGCAACTGCTTCTTCCAAAGCCGAGTTACCTCCGCCAACTACAACCACTTCTTTTCCGGTAAAAAAGTCACCGTCGCAGGTTGCGCAGTACGAAATTCCCTTTCCTTTAAACTGCCCTTCGCCCGGTATATTCAATGACCGCGGCCTTCCACCAGGCGTGAGAATTATACTTTTGGCCTGAAAACTCCGGCCGTCTTCCAACACAACGGTTTTTACTTTTCCTTCGAGATGGTACCCGGCAATTTTTATATTCGATTTGATTTTGCACCCAAAACTTTTGGCCTGCTGTTTCATGGTGTTGGCCAGCATGTATCCTTTGGTTGCAGGAACACCCGGGTAGTTGGCAATTTCTTCGGTAAGCACCATTTGCCCGCCAACAGCTCCTTCGTTTAATATAAGCGTTGAAAGTTTGGCGCGCGAGGCATAAATGCCGGCGGTTAAACCAGCTGCCCCCGCGCCAATTATCATCACATCAAACACTTCGTCCATAGTTATGCTTTTACGGCAAATTGTTCATCTAAAACAGAAGTTATCTGTTGTATGTTTTGAATGCTGCTGGTGGCATGTGCCACTTTTCCATCTTTATAATACATGGTGAACGGCAAACCCATA
Source organism: Mariniphaga sp. (assembly GCF_041687215.1). Classification (NCBI taxonomy): domain Bacteria; kingdom Pseudomonadati; phylum Bacteroidota; class Bacteroidia; order Marinilabiliales; family Prolixibacteraceae; genus Mariniphaga; species Mariniphaga sp. The sequence continues at coordinate 77,940 of NZ_JAWLCI010000008.1, read as the reverse complement.
AAACCGCGGCACTCGGGTGCATTGCGAATTACTGCTGCTTCCGGATTGTCAAATGCCATTACAGCAAATTTAACATCTGAACGGTCTTCTTCCAGTTCTTCCATTACATCGTAAACCGGCATACACATCGGGCCCATGCGGCCACAACATACCATCACATTTTCGTTTTCATTAATCATTTTTTCCAGCTCGGCGGCTGTTTCAATTTCGTGAAGATTTGTTTGTAATAATTTCATAATCAATTTCTTTTATTGTTAAAAATTCGTTTATCTATTTTAGTTGTTCGTTACAACTGTAATTTCCTGAATAATTTTTTCGTCCGATTCCAGCTTCCCCTGCAAATAAGCTTCAATCAAATTTTGAGGAGAATCGATTGGCACACCCACAAACAGGTTTACCTTTTTTGAAGCGAACAGGTTGATGATTTTCGGATTCACCTTAAATGTGATAACATCTGTGATTCCTATTTCTTCCAGCCATCCCGGAAGTTCGGTTGCAACTGTCCCTGCCGGAAATTTTGCTTCTTTTCGGTCCACAATTTTTCCGTCTGTTTCGAAAATTTCGTAGTGACTGCACTCGCCGAAATACTCGCTTAACTGTTCGTTTGTTACCGGAATGGCTACCCGTTTCTTCATGATTAAATTCTTTGTTGCAAAAGTAGCCTGCCACAATTTGTCTGGCAAGAAAAGCACACTGTCATAGGAAAGTTTGGGAACTGAAATATTTCAGTTTTTTTCCTGTCATCAACCAGATTGGATTGTTTTTGTACTTTTGTACTGTTTTTTCAGCAAGCAAAAATGAATAACGAAAACATTGAAAATACAGGTCAGGCGTCAGGTTTTACAAACCTTATGCAGCATTTTCCCGATGCACTGAACCATTTGGCACAAAACAAAACCCGGATTTCGTATCTGAAAGGGGAAACTATTTTCAAACAGGGTGCATTTGCACCGTATGTGCTTTTTGTGGTGCAGGGTTTAATAAAAGTTTACCTGCAAACCGGTTACGACAAGCAAATGAATATCAGTCTGGCCAAAACCAGCGACTTCCTGGCATTTTCATCCATTTTTGGGGAGAACATTCATACCTATTCGGCTCAGGCGCTGAAAGACTCGGAAATTTGTATGATTGAAAAAGAAAGCCTGAAAGATATTCTTTTGGAAAATCCGCAGTTTGCGCTGGAAATCACTTCAAAAAATTACCGAAACGAGCGGCATTTGCTTGAAATCATTAAAAACCTTTCTTATAAACAAATGCGGGGAAAACTGGCCTCAGGACTTATTTATCTCTCGCAGGAAGATTTTCTGAACGAAGACGTTTTTGAATTGCTCACCCGTCAGGAATTAGCCGATTTTGCTTCTATTGCAACTGAAAGCGCCATTAAATTTCTGAAAGAATTTGAAAAGGAAGGCATCATTCTGCTGGATGGAAAAAACATAAAAATTACCGACCGGAAAAAACTGGAAATCATAAGTAAAACCAGTTAGTTGATGGTACTTTCTGATTCCATAAAAGAACAATTGCTGGCAGAGGTTCAGTTTTCGGCAAGCCGCAGCGGCGGGCCCGGTGGTCAAAACGTGAACAAAGTCAATACAAAAATTGAACTGCGTTTTCCGGTTCAGGAATCGGCAGTGTTGGATGAATTGCAAAAGCAACTCATTCTTTTGAAACTTAAAAACCGGATTAATAACGAAAATGAACTGCTGGTAACATCAAGCGTTGAACGAACACAATGGAAAAATAAGGAAAAGGCTACCCGGAAATTTTTTGAACTCGTTGAAAAGTCGCTGACAAAACCGAGGAAAAGAAAGAAAACACAACCCACTGCAGCATCAAAATTAAAGCGGATTGAGAACAAAAAGAAACTGGGACAAAAGAAACAGTTGAGAAAACCGCCCGAAACTTAAAATTGGATAATTCGGTTGAAAATTGTTTCTTTGCCCATGAACAGGGATTTTTTCAGTTTATGCGGAATATTTTACATGTTTGCCGGATCCTGATTATCCGGATGATAGATTTTTTTCATTTTCCCTGCCTGAGGTTTATCCCCTCCGAAATTTTCAGGTATGGTGTTACGGGTGGAGCCAATACGGCATTCGACATTTTTCTCTATTTTGTTTTCTACAGATATATTCTTGATCGTCAAATTCTTGACCTGGGTTTTGTAGCCATCAGTCCGCATATAGCTGCATTTTTACTTGTTTTTCCCATCACCTTTACCACAGGATTTATTTTGGCAAAATACGTTACTTTCACAGCCTCAGAATTACGCGGAAGAATTCAGCTTTTTCGTTACGGAATAACTGTTACAGTCGCGATTTTACTCAATTATATTTTTCTGAAGTTTTTTGTTGAATATGTGGGTTTGTATGCAACTTTGTCCAAAGGCCTCACTACCATAATTGTAGTTGCATTCAGCTACTTGTCTCAACGCTATTTTTCATTTAAAACAGCCTCAGTTCCACGAATAATTTAATTCAGCGGTAAACAAAAAAATGTTTATATTGTCTTGAATTTTGAATGATGCAACAATTCAGGCAAACATATTACCCGACAATCCTTCAGGCCGTTCACCTGCTGATTTTGTACTTGTTTATTCAAACAGTAGTTGATTTTCCATTGGCCTTAATTGATTATTATAAAGGAACTGATTACCTGTATAATCCAATTAAAAAAATTATCTTAAATACCGGCTCCACGCTATTTATTTTACTTTACGGGTTCAAAAAAACGAAAGCACCTTTTCCTGAGGTTTTTCCTTTAAAAATGTTCAACCCACTCATACTTATTCCAATCATTACATTTTTCTGGAGTGCACATAATTTATTGGAACCAGTAAACATTGCCGTAGAAAAAGTTGTGCCTGCCCCACCCTGGTTTTGGGAACTTTTCAGTAAAGTTTTTGAAAGCGATTATGGTTGGTGGGGAGCTTTTTTCAAAGTGGCTGTAATTGCTCCGGTTATTGAGGAATTAATTTTTCGGGGGCTGATTTTGCACGGGTTGCGAAAAAATTATAATGCAGTGAAAGCGGTTTTGGTTTCAGCCCTGTTGTTTTCATTGTTTCATTTAAATCCATGGCAAATGCCTGCAACGTTTGTTTTGGGAGTGCTCCTTGGCTGGATTATGATTCGGACCAATAGTATTCTTTTAGCCATACTGGGGCATTCACTTAATAATCTCATCGTTTTATTAACTATAACTTATTGGGAACAAATAAGTAATCATGCTATTTATTTGATTGGAAAAGAGGAAAAACTCATGCTAAGCGGATTGGTAATCGGGGTATCGTTGATTCTGATTTACTTTAGCACTTTATGGCCTTTCAAAAAGGCAGGTAAGAACTAAACATTCCTGTTGTATTTCTGTTCTATTTAAAATTACTTAACATTTATATTGAACTTATTTTCATTAAAATAGTTTATCTTTAACAAAAACTATTATTCATTAACAAAATAAAATAAAAAATTATGGAAGAAGAAAAAGTAGTTTCTATGCCACGTATTGGCGACAAAGCTCCCGATTTTAAAGCGAATACCACTTACGGTCCAATCCAGTTTTCGGATTTCAACAAAGGAAGTTGGGTTGTGTTTTTTTCGCACCCTGCCGATTTTACTCCGGTTTGTACCACCGAAATGAGTGGTTTTGCCGTTCGTCACAATGAGTTCAGAGAACTGAACACCAAGCTTATGGGTTTAAGTATCGACAGTATCCACTCGCACGTTGCCTGGGTAAATAACGTAAAGAAGAACACCGGTGTGTTGTTCGATTTCCCGATTGTTGAAGACATTTCAATGAAGGTGTCGAAACTTTACGGAATGCTGCAGCCCAACGAAAGCGAAACTGCCGCTGTAAGAGCTGTATTTTTTATCGATCCTGAAGGAAAAATCAGGTTAATTATGTACTATCCGCTGAACGTAGGAAGAAACATGGATGAAATCATCAGGGTTTTAAAAGCACTGCAAACTTCTGATAAATACAAAGTTGCCATGCCACTCGACTGGCAGCCGGGCGATAAAGTAATTGTTCCTCCGCCAAAAACCGTTCAGGATATGGAAGAACGCGAAAAAAGTGATTACGAAATGGTTGACTTTTATCTGGCTAAAAAAAGTTTATAACCAGCTTTCAAAATTCAGAAAAGGTCTTGCAAATTGCAGGACCTTTTTTTATATCAAAACTCAAATTCTTCCTTCAATTAACGAAATATTCTTTCCCTGAAATCCATTTTATCGCTATTTTTAGAGCCTGAAATCCACAAAAATTGAGTCAAATGAATAAACTTGTCAGTACAGTATTTCTTTTTTCATTTTGTTTTTTAAATGCGGTTGCCCAAACCGGTAAAGTTTTCGACAATCTTTCCTTGAAAAGTGAAATTTTAAACATGGAACGGAAATATGCCATTTATCTTCCACCTGATTATGAAACATCTGAACGCAGCTATCCGGTGCTTTATTTACTGCATGGCAGTGGCGACGACCAAAGCGGCTGGGTTCAGTTTGGCGAAGTGCTGCACATTACTGACAAAGCCATAAAGAATGGCACTTCCACAGCAATGATTATCGTTATGCCCGACGCCAACACAGGCCAGCGGGGTTACACCAACGATGTAAGCGGAAACTGGCGTTACGAGGATTTCTTTTTTGAAGAATTTATTCCGTTCATCGAAGGCAAATATCGAATAAGAACAGAAAAACGCTACCGGGCTGTTGCCGGTCTTTCCATGGGTGGAGGCGGAACTTTTTATTTTGCTTTGCACCGCCCCGATTTGTTTTCGGCTGCCTGTCCGCTCAGCGCTTCAACCGGGCCGCTGAACCGCGATGAGATGAAAAATTACACGCAACGCCGCGGAATGCAAGATGCTTCGGAAGCTAAAATGAATGAATGGTACAAAAAATACAGTGTAACCGAAATGGTTAATAACCTGCCCGAAGAGGATTTAAAAGCGGTTCGCTGGTTTATTGATTGTGGCGACGATGATTTTTTATTTGAAGGCAATGCGCTGGTACACATTGCGCTGAAAAAACGAAACATACCGCATGAATACCGTGTTCGCGACGGCGCACATAACTGGACCTACTGGCGCGAATCGTTGCCTGAAGTGCTCCGGTTTGTTTCTGATGGATTTCACCAGCACTAATCAAAATTTTATTTGAATTTTTTACTGAATTTTTCATTTTTCATTTTGTTTAAGTAACAATAAGAATTACATTTGCTAAAAGAAACTAAACAAATGTAATTTTAATGAGATTCGGCTTTTTCGACGACAAAAACCGCGAGTACGTAATTACACGTCCTCAAACACCCTGGCCCTGGATAAATTATTTGGGAAATGATGATTTTTTTAGTCTGGTGTCAAATACCGGTGGTGGTTACAGCTTTTTTAAAGACCCGCGTTTCCGGCGGATTACACGGTTTCGCTACAATAATGTTCCAATTGACGATAACGGGAAATATTTTTACATCAACGATAACGGAACTGTTTGGTCACCTGGCTGGAAACCAGTAAAAACGGAACTCGATCAATATGAATGTCGTCATGGGTTAGGCTACACAAAAATAGCAGGAACAAAAAACAACCTTTCTGCTGAAGTTACTTACTTCGTGCCACTTGATATTCCTGTGGAAATCCAACGGGTGAAATTGACAAACCGGAGTACTGAAAAAAAAAGTTTTAAACTGTTTTCGTTTGTGGAATGGAACCTTTGGAATGCGCTGGACGATATGACCAATTTCCAACGAAATTATAACATTGGTGAAGTGGAGGTGGAAGACTCAGCCATTTATCATAAAACTGAATACCGCGAACGCCGCAACCATTATGCTTTCTATTCGGCAAATCGAAAAATGGACGGGTTTGATACTGACCGCAAATCTTTTGTAGGATTGTACAATTCATACGCCGATCCGGATGTTGTGCGAAACGGTAAATCCAAAAACTCGGTGGTACACGGCTGGTCGCCCATTGCATCGCATTCGTTCGAAATTGAATTGAATGCCGGCGAAGAAACCGAACTGATTTTTGTGCTGGGGTATGTTGAAAATAAGACAGAAGAAAAATGGGAAACCAAACAAGTCATCAATAAAGCGAAGGCAAAAGCGTTAATTCAAAAATTCAGATATTCAGAGCAGGTTGAAGCAGAACTTAAAAAGTTAAAAAATTACTGGACTGAATTGCTTTCCAATTACCAGGTAAAAAGCCACGATGAACGACTCGACCGCATGGTAAATATCTGGAACCAGTATCAAAACATGGTCACCTTCAACATGTCGCGGTCGGCTTCTTATTTCGAATCGGGTATTGGACGAGGAATGGGTTTCCGCGATTCAAACCAGGATTTAATCGGGTTTGTGCATCTGATTCCCGAAAAAGCCCGCGAACGCATCCTCGATTTGGCGGCCACCCAGTTGGAAGATGGCGGCGCCTGGCATCAGTACCAGCCCCTGACCAAAAAAGGAAATGCTGAAATTGGCGGAAATTTTAATGACGATCCGCTGTGGCTCATTCTTTCCACAACGCAGTACATAAAAGAAACAGGCGATTTTCCCATTCTGGAAGAAATGGTTCCATTCAACAACGACGAAACAAAAGCACAATCTCTACTCGACCACCTGAACCGGTCGTTTTTGCATGTGGTAAACAATCTGGGACCGCACGGATTGCCGCTCATTGGCCGGGCCGACTGGAACGATTGCCTGAATTTGAACTGCTTTTCCACAAACCCTGATGAATCGTATCAAACCACCGGAAACAAAAAAGGTGGTGTGGCTGAATCGGTTATGATTGCCGGCATGTTTGTTTTATATGGAAATGATTACGCAGAACTGCTGAACTATCTTGACAAAGCAAATGAAGCGGAAAAAGTTTTGGCTGAGGTGGAAAAAATGAAAAATGCAATTTCAAAGTATGGCTGGGATGGCAAATGGTTTTTGCGTGCGTATGATTTCTTCGGCAAAAAAATAGGAAGTAACGAAAATGAAGAAGGCAGGATTTTCATTGAATCGAATGGATTTTGCACCATGGCAGAAATTGGAGTTGAAAGAGGCTGGCCGCAACAGGCACTCGACTCGGTAAAAAAACACCTCGACTGCGAATATGGAATTGTACTGAACAATCCGCCCTATACCGAATACGACTTAAGCAAAGGTGAAATTACCAGTTATCCTGAAGGGTATAAAGAAAACGCCGGAATTTTCTGCCACAACAATCCGTGGATTATGATTGGCGAAACCACTGCCGGAAACGGCGATCGTGCATTTGAATATTACAGTAAAATTTGTCCGTCGTATCTGGAAGAAATAAGCGATTTGCACCGCACCGAACCTTACGTTTATGCGCAGATGATTGCCGGAAAAGACGCATGGAAACCCGGCGAAGCTAAAAACTCATGGCTTACCGGTACCGCAGCCTGGAATTTTTTTGCTGTTTCACAATACATTCTCGGAATCAAGCCTGAATACGATGGGCTGATTGTAAATCCTTGTATTCCAAAAGAATGGGATGGTTTTTCCGTTCAGCGAAAATTCAGGGGAACCGAATACCGCATTGAAGTGACCAATCCGAATCATGTTTCAAAAGGCTTGAAAGAGTTGTGGATTGATGGAAAAAAGATTGTAGGTAATGTAATTCCGGTTCAGAAAAAAGTAGTTTGCAATGTAAAGGTAGTGCTGGGTTAAGGTCCATGCAAGAAAAAGAAAAAGCTGTCCCAAATCAAGTTCCGGACAGCTTTATATAAAATTTCGTAAAATTAATTACTTCACAAACGAAGCGTTATTCAGGTAGTCGAAACACTGTTTCACTCCTTCAAACTGTGTAATATTTTCGCGGATATTTTCCAACTCCACATAAAATTCATCCAGCCCAATTTCATAAGCTTTATTGAAAATATTTTCAAAATTCATCATTCCCGATTTACCTAAAATTGAACGGTCTTTTATATGCAGAATTGGGAACCGGCCAGCATATTTTTCAAAATATTCCAGCGGATCGTTTTGCCCCATTACAGTCCAGTACACATCCATTTCGAAGAACACCAACGACGGATCGGTACCATTAAGCAGTAAATCATAAATCACATCGCCAACCGGCATCCACGGATTAGTCTGTTTTTCCTTGTCCTCTTCCTTTACTACACACCTGAACTCGCCACTGTGGTTGTGATAGCCCCATTTAATGCCGGCAGATTTGGCAATTTCGCCTGCCTTATTGAATACTTCGCAAACCATTGCAGCATCGTCATGCGATTCAATGGTGGGCATTCCGGGCTGAACCAGAGAAATAACTCCCAACTTTGCATGGTCGTCAACAGTTGCTTTCCAGAAATCGGCAATTTCTCCGGCATTTTCTTTGGTGTATTTCCTAACCGGAGGATTCACGTGCGAGCCGGTAATTTTCAATCCGGCATCACCAGCAATTTTCAGGAACTCAGCAATCTCATAATTGTAAAGTTTACCTTCCCTGTATCCGGCAGCTTCAGCCGTTGCATAACCAATTTGGGCCACTTTTTTCAATCCGTTTGGTACATCCTCAGTGAGTTCTCTTCCCAAAGAATACAACTGTAATCCGATACTTTTTTTTGATGGAAGCAGATTACTCCTTACTGTTGCAGCATGTGCTGTTTTTAATGATCCTCCAACAAAACCTCCCACAGTAAGCACTCCCAGTTTTTTCAAAAATTCTCTTTTTGTTTCCATTTTAAAATATTATTGGTTTGAATTAAATTTTTGATTATTAATATTTGAAAATTGTTGTAAATACAAAATCGCCTGAAAAATACAAAAGTTTACATTTCTATTACCCAAAAAATTAAAATAAAATGCATGCAATATCAAATTTGTGTTATTTCGACACAATACAAATGAATATATTTTTTGATACACCGAGAAAAAAGTGTTTTTGTGATTTTGCCAAAGGAGAACTACATTTGTATAATTCAAAAATCAAAGGCTATGCAGCTTTTTTATATTCCGGAAATTGGAGGAAATGAAATTATTTTAGATGAAACCGAATCTAAACATGCCATTCGGGTACTTCGGTTGAAGATTGGGGATAGAGTACATGTTGTGGATGGAAACGGTGGTTTTTATACAGCCAAAATTACTGAACCCCATCCAAAAAAATGCAAGCTTTCTATTCTTGAATCTCATAAGGAATTTGGGAAACGCCAATTTAAACTTCACATTGCCATTGCTCCCACCAAAAACAACGACCGGTTTGAGTGGTTTCTGGAGAAAGCCACCGAAATTGGCATTGATGAAATTACCCCCTTAATGTGTGAACACAGCGAACGAAAAAACATTAAACCCGACCGGCTGGAAAAAATTCTTGTTTCGGCTATGAAGCAGTCGTTAAAAGCGTTCCTGCCAAAACTAAATCCATTGGTTCCGTTTAATGATTTCATACATAAAAATGAGGTGTCGCAAAATTTTATTGCCCATTGTTACGAGGGAGGAAAACCACATCTAAAAAACGAAATTATAAAAGAAGAGAATGTAATTATATTGATTGGTCCTGAAGGAGACTTTAGTATGGAAGAAGTTGAAGAGGCCAAAATAAACGGATTCAGGGAAATTTCGCTTGGAACCTCACGGTTGCGAACCGAAACAGCGGGTGTTGTAGCCTGCCATATTGTTAATCTTGTTAACGAATGACTCCAAATCTTACCTTTTGCTTTTTCATTTCAGAATGGAATTGTAATTTTCGAAAAATTTAAGTCCATGAGAATACTTTTCGTTTTAATACTATTTTTTGCGGCATCAGTTAGTACTCTGGCTCAACCGGTAAGAATTGGCCTGGTAAAATATGGCGGTGGCGGCGATTGGTATGCCGACCCCACTGCCTTGCCCAACCTGATTGGTTACTGCAATCAAAATTTAAAAACCAATATTCACCCTGAACCTTCCACTGTAGAAGTTGGCAGTCCCGAAATTTTCAACTTTCCGTTTGTGCACATGACAGGTCACGGAAATATTGTACTTTCAGAAAACGAAGCTTTTAACTTGAGAAATTACCTCGAAGCCGGAGGATTCCTGCACGTTGACGACAATTTTGGAATAGATGAATATTTCAGGCGCGAAATAAAAAAAGTATTTCCAAATGCCGAACTGGTTGAACTGCCTCCCTCCCACCCAATTTTTCACCAAAAATATACCTTTAACGAGGGCCTGCCCAAAATTCACGAACATGATAATAAACCGCCTCAGGCATTCGGAATTTTTATTGAAGACCGTATGATTTGCCTTTACACTTATGAATCAGACATTAGTGATGGATGGGAAGACGCAGCCGTTCACAATAATCCACCTGAACTTCGGGAAAAAGCATTAAAAATGGGTGCCAATATTATTGCTTATGTTTTTAATCAATAGTTTAAAATGTTAATCAAATCTTAATTTTTCGAACCTGCTTAACTTAAACAATTAATTTCAATCAACTAACAATCAACATTTTGTAAAAGCAAGACAAATGTTAAAAAAGAAATTTGCTTTTGTTTCGAAATAAAATTCGGCAACTTAAAACTTACTTTTACGTTGTATTTGATATTAATTTTGATAAAAACAGAAAAAAAATGAAAAAGTTATTTTTTGCATTGACACTGTTTCTCTCAATTGCAGTAGCAGTTAACGCCCAGGATTACAACACCGGAATTGGTGTGCGGGGTGGTTTATCAAACGGATTAACCGTAAAACATTTTATTGGGAGCAACAAAGCTATTGAAGGGCTGCTATCAACCCGATGGCGGGGATTTCACGTAACAGGTTTGTATGAAATTCATGCACCTGCTTTTGACACCCCGAGGCTTCATTGGTATTATGGGGTTGGCGGCCATATTGGTTTTTGGGACGACTATGACAAACATCCCTGGTTTGACAACGATGGTTCACATACCGTTATTGGAGTTGATGGGATTATTGGAATAGAATACAACATTGAACCCATCCCGTTCAATATCAGTTTAGACTGGAAACCCGGTTTGAACCTGATTGGTTACACTGGTTTTTGGGCCGATGAAGTGGCCCTCTCCATCCGTTTTATTTTCTAAGAGGAAATTTACAAGGCAGGCAATCATAAAAAAGCCCTTCCAACAATTTGCGGAAGGGCTTTTTCTTTATCATTATTTCTGAATGAATTTTAAGAATTAAGCCTTTTCAAGTTTTAATGTTTCGGTTGGCTGGTCGCAAACTTCTGACGGGCCAAAATACTGGATAGGTCCAGGATAAAGATAGTGTGTACTCAGCGCCCATTCGCCGCGTTTTGAAACAAAATATTTAAAAGGTGCGCCGTCAAGTTCTACCAATGCTTTTTGTATAACAGGTTTCTTGTGTCCGTGGCGTTTTTCCATGTTCATCATCATAGTAATAGGTACTCCGCCGGCAATCCACTCTTCTGCTGGAGAGGTAAGGTTTCTAACCGACGACATATACCCGGTTTTTCCTTCAGAAACCAAAACTGATGCAGTGTATCCTAAAGAATAGCAGTAATCAGCATCGAAATTTGACGGAGCAGCACAACGCCCTTCGTATCCAAAAAAGTGGTACTGGGTACTGAATTTTCCAGAGAATTTTCCGGCTTTTTTCAGGGCAGCCAGTTTTTCGCTAACCATCTCACCTAAAAGCTTTTCTGTTTCTATTAAAGAAACCTGAACGTTCCCGTGCGGATCGCGATCGAGTGTTAGCTGGTTGGCTATTCCTTGAGGAAGCGATTTGAAAACTCTGGATGATTCTTTGGTTAATTGCGAAGCCACCCAATTCAGCCGGTGACTTTTTTTCAGCATCTTAAATTCTTTTTCAGTTTCGGTGCCTTCAGCCAGCAGGTCGTTCAATTCTGAAATTAAAATTTTCATTTCAGGAATAAATTCAATCAAACCTTCGGGAACAAGCGCCACACCAAAGTTTTCGCCATTATCGGCACGCTGGGCAACAACGCTTGCCATGTAATCAACAATATCATCAAGCGTTTGCTGTTTTGCAGCCACTTCTTCAGAAATAAGGGTAATATTGGGTTGGGTTTTTAAAGCACATTCCAGCCCAATGTGCGAGGCAGAACGCCCCATCAATTTCATAAAATGCCAGTATTTTTTGGCTGAATTGGCGTCACGCTGAATATTCCCGATAAGTTCGGAATATACTTTTGTTGCCGTATCGAAACCAAATGATGCTTCAATCATTTCATTTTTCAAATCTCCGTCAATGGTTTTCGGACAACCAATTACCTGAACACCGGCTTTTTTTTGTGAATAATATTCGGCCAAAACACAAGCGTTGGTATTTGAATCGTCACCGCCAATAATAACCAGTGCATTCAGATTAAGATCTCTGGCAATTTCCAACCCTTTGTCAAACTGCCATTCTTCTTCCAGTTTCGTACGGCCTGAACCAATAATATCAAAACCGCCTGTGTTGCGGTATTCGTCAATTATTTCGGCTGTTAATTCCACATATTTGTGGTCAACAAGTCCGCCTGGTCCGCCCAAAAAGCCGTAAAGTTTACTTTCGGGGTTTATTTTTTTTATCCCGTCGAAAATACCCGAAATCACATTATGCCCGCCGGGAGCTTGTCCACCGGAAAGAATAACGCCAACATTCACCGGATTTTTTGAAGCTTCTTTTTCACCCTCCTCAAAGGTTAAGAGGGGCATTCCACTGGTGTTTGGAAAAAGTCCGGCAATTTCTTTTTGATCGGCAACCGATTCTGTTTTTGCTCCTTCAACCAGTTTTACTGCACCTTTTAACGATTTGGGCAGTTTAGGCTGGTACTTGGCCCGTTCTTTTTGTAATGCACTGATATTCATTTTCAATTATTTTAAATTTTATTTACTTCTGCATCAAAATTAATGCATTTTGTGTGGATTTGATATTGAAGATTTTTTTCTTCAAATGATTTAAAGAAAACTTAAAAGGTTTTAGTTTTTCAGGCGCTGATTATCGGTACGTTTTTTCCATTTTTCCAGCGCAAGTTTTTGAAGGTCTTCCACTTTATCCGATTCGTCCACAATTTCGAGCCCCAGCAAGGTTTCAAACAAATCCTCCATGGTAACAAGGCCTACAACACTTCCAAAATCATCGGCAACTACGGCAAGGTGTTCGCGGTTTAGAATTAGGGAGTCCATCAGTTTAGCCACAGTAAAATTATCTTCAACAAATAAAATATCACGTTTAATTTCTGCTGCTTTAACCGAATGTTTGTCCTGCGCCAGATTTTCCAAAATATTATCTTTCAGAATAACGCCTGTAATGTTATCGGGATGCTCGTGGTAAACCGGAATGCGCGAAAACACCATCGGATTAATTTCATCATAAATTTCATTCATAGTCTGCTCCTCGTCCACCATCATTATTACCGAACGCGGGGTCATAATATCACGCACTTTAATATTTTCAAGCCGAAGCAGGTTTTGAATAATCGACTTTTCTTCCCTGTCGAGTGCACCGCTTTTTAGTCCGGCATCGGCCATGGCAGCAAAATCGGCACGGCTAAGCACACTCCGCCCTTTTTCTGTTTTAACCATTCGCGTAATTCCCTTGCTCATCCAAACAAACGGCGCCAGAATAAACATTAAAACCCTTAACGAACGAACGGTAAAAGGAGTGAGTGGTTTCCAGAAATTGGCTCCCAGGGTTTTGGGAATTATTTCAGACAATACCAGGATAGCCAGGGTCATAGCACCTGCAATTAACGATTCGTAGGTAATGTAAACTGATAAAAAATGGATTTGCGTGGTTCCAAAAAGTTTTCCGGCCTGAACACCCACACCAAGCGCTCCTACAGTATGAGCAAATGTATTCAGGGTAAGTATGGCCGATAGCGGTTTGTCAATATCATCCTTCATTCTGTTTAAAAGATGGCCGATTACAGGTTTTTCGTTCTGCATGCGGCTGATATAAGGTGGCGTTATACTTAAAATAACAGCCTCCCACATGGAGCAAAAAAAAGAAATAACAATAGATAAAAAAAAGAATAATAATAATGTTGCCATTTTATTGCATTAAGCCTGAAAAATGTCCATGCTATTTAATGAATTAAAGATTCCAAAAATAACCGTATTATCTTTCAGGTTCATTTTCAATTACGAAAATATACATTTCAGGCATCATTTAAAATGCATGTCTGAAAAAATTTACAAAAGAAGCACTATTTTCGTAACTCCAATGACTATACTGTTTATTTAAAACAATTGTAAAAAACAAAAAATCAAAAACAATGAAACATTTACACATCATGTTAATTTTTGCTATGGCAACAAAAATAACTTTTGCACAAAGCCCAGATTCATACCAGTGGCTTGAAGAGGTAGAAAATGAAAAAGCTCTTGAATGGGTAGAAACCTGGAATGAAAAATCGCTGAATGTAATTACATCGCAGCCTGATTATGAGAATCTTTATGAAAAAAATCTGGAAATCCTGAATTCGACCGACCGGATTGCAGAACCTTCCATCCGGGGAGAATTTGTTTATAATTTTTGGCAAGACCAGCAATTCCAGCGCGGAATATGGCGAAGGGCAAAATTGGAAACTTACCTGGGGGGAAATCCCAACTGGGAAATTCTGCTTAACATGGACGAACTTTCGGAAAAAGATGGCGAGAAATGGGTTTTTAAGGGGGCAAGCGGACTTTATCCCGATTACAACAAATTCCTGGTAAGCCTTTCAAAAGGAGGAGGTGATGCAGTTATAATAAGGGAATTTGATGTGCAATCAAAATCATTTGTTGAAGACGGCTTTTATCTCCCTGAGGCGAAAGGCGGAGCAAGCTGGATTGATGAAAACACCCTGATGGTTTCCACCGATTTTGGCGAAGGTATCACTACTTCCGGCTATCCAACCCAGGTTAAAATTTGGGAACGAGGTACAAAACTGGAAAATGCCCGCGAGGTTTACAAAGGACAGAAAACTGACGTGGGAATATGGGGGTATGTTCAGCAAAATCCTGAAAAAGTTTACCAGTTAATCATCCGTAGTGTATCGATTTTTTCAGGAAATTATTATTGCCTGGAAAATGGAAAAACCATTAAACTGGATGTTCCGGAAGACATTGAACTGACTACCATATTCAAGGGCCAGGTTATTTTTCAGTTGAAATCTGAATGGCAAGTGGATGGTCAAAATTTTCCGCAGGGTGCGGTAATTAGCATCAATTACAACGATTTACTTGCCGGGAAAAAGAATTTTGAACTGATAGTAAAACCAGATGAGCGCTCAAGTGTCACCCAGATTTCGAATACAAAAGACCGTTTGCTGATAAATATGCTGGAAAATGTAAAAAGCGAACTTTATTCATACCGTTTTGAAAATGGCTGGAAAAAAGAAAAAATTGATGCACCTGAATTTGGAAATATTTCCCTGGGATCATCCGATGAATTCAGTAACAAATACTTTTTCAACTTTCAGAATTTTTTAGCGCCAAACACCCTTTTCTATGGCGATGCTGCTACAGGAGAATTAAGCAAGGTAAAATCGTTGCCTTCCTGGTTTCCAACTGAAAATTATAAAGTCCAGCAATTTGAGGCTGTTTCGAAAGACGGAACACGGATTCCTTATTTTGTGGTACACCAAAAATCCATGAAGCTTGATGGAAATAATCCTACATTACTTTATGCCTACGGAGGTTTTGAAGTACCTCAACTTCCGCGTTATTCAGCGGTTACCGGAGTTTCGTGGCTTGAAAAAGGGGGTGTTTATGTGTTGGCCAATCTGCGTGGCGGCGGCGAATTCGGACCGAAATGGCACCAGGCCGGACTAAAAGAAAACCGGCAGCGTGTATTCGACGATTTTTATGCAGTTGCAGAAGACCTCATGGATAAAAAAATTACATCGTCCAGAAAACTGGGAATTTATGGCGGGAGCAACGGCGGATTGCTGGTTGGGGTTGCGTTTACCCAACATCCGGAGTTATACAATGCAGTGGTATGCGCAGTTCCGCTACTGGATATGAAACGCTACAATAAATTACTGGCAGGCGCTAGCTGGATGGCTGAGTACGGAAATCCTGACATCCCAGAAGAGTGGGCGTACATTAGCAAATATTCGCCTTACCACAACCTGAAAAAAGGAATGAAATACCCTGAAGTATATTTTTACACTTCAACCCGCGACGATCGTGTTCACCCGGGCCACGCGCGTAAAATGGTAGCCAAAATGGATGAAATGGGTTATAAAATCTACTATTTCGAGAATACGGAAGGCGGGCATGCCGGCGCTTCTACCAACGAACAGCGGGCACAAATGAATGCACAACTTTATTCCTACCTGCAAATGAAATTGATGGATTAACGGGGCAGTCAGTTTTTTTGAAGTTGAAATATCAGCAATCTGACCCAATTAAAATCATCCTTTTGATTGCCTGGTATCTTTCTTTTTCAACTATGTTTGCTGCATACAAACCCAGAATACGAAACCAGTTAGACGCTTTTGAAGGTTATTGAGTAATCCCGGTATGACGCGCCGGGATTATTTTTTTGTCCTTACTTTTCAATTAACCCGTAAAAAATCGTTGTATATCTACTTCAAAATTCAAAGAGTAATTTACTGCAGTCAAATACTTTACCATTTCTTCTGCAAAAAATGGCGCCAACATTACTCCTTTGGTTCCCAACCCGTTATAAACGGATAAGTTGGGGTATTTTGGGTGCATGCCCAAAACCGGACGGCGATCGGATACGGTTGGCCGGATTCCGGCAAAATGGTTCTCCAGAGTGTATTTGACCGCAACAAGTTTTTCAAATCTTTCAATTATTGATTGCTTTCCAACTACTGTTGGCAGCTCTGTCAAGTCATTCCATTCATAGGTTGAACCAACTTTAAAACGATGATTACCAACAGGCAAAACAAAAACCTGTTTATTCAGAATATAATTTTCAGACAGGCTGGGCGCATGTATCAATAAAATTTCCCCTTTTACCGGTACCAGTTTAATGAATAAAAAAAAAGGATTGTTAACCAAATGGGCTCCTTCGCAGAACACCAGCCTTTCAGCTTTTACATCTTCAGCTACAAAATATTTTGTGCCCGGTTTCATTTTTTTCGAATCGAATTCAGATGGAATAAGCAATCCCTTCTCCCGGAAATATTGATCAGAAAGTTCCAAAAACAGTTTTAAATTTACGTAACCCGAACCATTTACTATCCCATATCCGGTGGCAGGATGCAAAAGTTTTTCAGGGCTTTTTTCTTCAATGGAGGAAATGTATTTTGAAAATTGCGGATTTGATTTTCGCTCCAACCACAATTGTTTTTCCTGTTCCGATAATGGTTTTAAAATGGGCTTTTCGAAATAAAACCGATTCCCCAGCAAATTTTCAAGTTCCCGATATTTATGTTCTATTGCCGGAAGCAATGCATCAGCCATCCAGCTTTTGGTCAGGCGTTTAAATACCAATGGGTTAAACATTCCGGCGGCAATTTCTGATGCCCGGGTTTTTTGTTGTGATGTTACAATCCGAAAATCCAGTTTTTGTTCCAGCATTTCAAAAGCCAGCATTGTTCCTGCCAAACCGTTTCCAACAATCAGAAATTCAACCGTTTTCATTATTTCCTACCAACATTTTTATAGCTTCATCAGGGCTTTCAACGGGTAACTGGCAGGCTCCTTCGCGGCAAACATAAATCAGGGTTTTTCCAGGCACAAAGCGGCCTTTAAACAATGGGAGATTATTTTTATTCACAGAAAAAGCCCAAACTACATGGGGAAGAAAAGTGGCCTGCATTTCCAGAAATTTTCGCTGTGCATCTTCACCACAAAAAACCACTTCAAAATATGGTTCGGTGAGTTTTAACATGAGGTTGCCCCAGTTGGCAAAAGCCTGCGGAAATTTGGAAAATTGCGGAGTAACATGGTACAGCATTTTTTTTGCCTTTGTAAGGTAGGCGGGTTTGCCCAGCAGTAAATACAACGCATGCAGGTTGTTGGCCATCACCGAATTGGCTGCCGGAATTACATTGTCTTCATTCTGAAAATGGTTGGTCAATACTGCATTTGCATTTTTTTCTGAAAAGTAAAAAAGGCCGGAAGTTTCATCGTAAAAATGTTCCAATGAATATTCCAGTAAAGCACCGGCAGATTTTAGCCAGGCTGGTTCTCCGCTAATTTCGAAAAGGGAAATAAACGACTGAATAACCAGTGCATAATCTTCGAGAAATCCGTTAACGGAATGTTTTCCTTTTTTCCAGGTATGAAACAACATTCCGTCTTTTTTCATCATATTTTCAATAATAAACCGGGCATTCTTCAAAGCCAGGTTTTTAAACCGGTCATCGCCAAACGCTTTGAATGCATCAGAAAGGCCCTGAATGACCAACGCATTCCACGATGCCAGGGTTTTATCATCCAGCCCGGGACGGATTCTTTTTGAACGATAACCGAGTAGTAATTCCTTCCAGCCTGAAATTTTCTTTTGAAAATCAGACGGAGATAATCCAATTTTTCCGGCAAATTCATCCGGCCCGGATTCCCTCAAAAGAATGTAATTTCCTCTTTCCCAGAATCCTTTTGAATTCACGTTAAAATATGCTGAAAACAGTTCAAAATCCTCTTGTACAATTTCCTTCAGTTCTTCTTTTTTCCACACATAAAACTTTCCTTCCTCACCGTCGCTGTCGGCATCAAGCGAAGAATAAAATGCACCGGAGTTATCCATAAGTTCCCGTTCCAGAAACTCAACCGTTTCGTAAACCACCGATTTAAATTCATAGCTTTTAAAATGCTGGTAAGCTTTCGAGTAGATGCTGATTAACTGACCGTTATCGTAAAGCATTTTTTCGAAATGAGGAACTTTCCATTTTTCATCAACCGAATAGCGGGCAAAACCGCCGCCTGCCTGATCGTAAATTCCCCCACGTGCCATTTTTTCAAGGGTAAGTTTTACAAAATCGAGCACCTGGTTGTCTTTTTTCATTTTTCCGAAAAAAAATAAAAAGTTGAGATTTACCGGCATGGGAAATTTGGGGTAGCCATTCCTTCCTCCGTTTTCATAGTCGAAATTTTCTTTCCAGCTTTCCACACCCCGGGCAATTATCTGACGGGTTGCCGGTATTACATTTTCCGTTTCCACCGGAAGAGAAGCTCTTTTGATTCCATGTTGCAGGTTTTCTGCATATTCAATGGTTTTTTCAGAATTTTCATTCCAAAAACTGGCCACTGACGAAATGGTTTTCACCCAGGTTTCTTTTGGGAAATAAGTGCCACCCCAAACAGGACGGCCATCGGGCAGGGCAATCACATTCAGCGGCCAGCCACCCTGCAGTCCCATCAAATGAACGGCGGTCATATAATACTGATCCACATCAGGTCTTTCTTCGCGGTCAACTTTTATGCAAATAAAGTTTTCGTTCATTGTCCGGGCAACGGTTTCGTCTTCAAAACTCTCGTGCTCCATCACATGGCACCAGTGACAGGCAGCATAGCCAATACTCACCAAAAGCAACTTTTTTTCTTTTCCTGCCCGTTTTATTAAGTCGTCACTCCAGGGTTGCCAGTTTACCGGATTATGGGCATGTTGCAACAAATAAGGTGAACTGGAATGAATCAGTGCGTTGGTATATTTTTTTTCCATTTTCAACTTTTTATTCAATCTTTACCTCCTCAAACAAAACAGGTTGGTTTAAGTTCTTAACAGTTTTGGTTTGGAATTAATTCTGCCCTGCAAGTTGCTGTAAAAAATAATTGTCCGTTTCTCTGAAAATTGTAACTTTCAGCCGGAAAAATCAAAGCATCGAAATCATGTCGAAAAAAAATATACTATTTACGGTTTTAATTTCCCTGTTAATAATTATAGCTTCGTGCAAACCTGAAGAAGAGGGAGAACCCCGAACACGGGAAACCGAATGGGAAGAACTGGATGCCTGGATGAAAAGATTGGAAGACGATGGTGAAGATATTGACACCACCGATTTGGCAGTTTTTTATATTGTCCGGAAAAAAGGTGACGGGCCTTTCCCTAAAGTTGGAGATAATTGCACCATTTCCTACCTGGGTTTTTTACCCGGTGGAAAAAAAATTGAAGACTCGAATGAAATTTACCCCAACGGAAAATGGAGTTTTGTTTTTAAGCCTCAGCATGTTGTAGAAGGTTTAAATAATGCTATTGGGTATATGAATAAAGGGGCTGAAATTGAAATGTATATCCATTCCGACTTTGCATACGGTTCAAAAGGCACTACCGGAATTCCGCCCTTTACAACGCTTGTTTACCGGGTTACCATGCATGAAATGATTCCCAAAAATTAAAAATCCTTCAACTTCCGTCTTCCAACTTCAACCTATTTTACAACATATTTTGTTTTTTCTACAAGAATAGATTGTAACTTCGAATCTGTAAAATAGGAATTGACAATTAATACATCCAAAATATGGAAAAGTTTATTAAAAGTTTTATGAGCTGTATTACAGGCTGTAATCTCGAAACCGGTGATTTTCCTGGTCCGGTTGTTACCATTTCAAGGCAGTCGGGTTGTTCTGCCCAGCGAATTGCTATCAAACTCTCAAAAATCCTTACCGGATACAGTTACATGATGGACACTAAAACCGATGCAGAATGGAAATGGGTGGATAAAGATATTATTGAAGAAGTGGTGAACGATATGATCGAAGAAGCCAAGTCGGGTGATTACGATGATACCGAAGAAGCTTTCAAAATGCTGAGACAAGTGGCCAAGGCATTTTCCAATGAAACCATTTACGATATTTCAGATGACCGAATTATTGATACGTTTAAAGGAGTAATTTGCAGGCTGGCATGCAAAGGCCGCGCCATCATAGTAGGACGTTCCGCAGGAGTTATTCTCAGAGAAGTACCCAACAAACTAAACGTCAGGCTCGAAGCCCCAATGGAATGGAGAATTAACCGTATTATGCAGCTACGTGATTTTACGCAGGCAGAAGCAGTGAAGTATGTAAAGGAGATGGATACCAAACGTGACACTTTTATTGAAAGGATTATTGGCAGGAAAGCTACTAACGACGATTTCGATGTCATTTTTAATTATGCCTCTATGCATGACGATGAAATTATTGACGCCATTGTGAATATTTTGAAAAATAAAAAAATAATTGCTTATTACGAGGATTACTAACCTGATATTTTTATTTTTGAAATTTACTTAATTACAAACTAAATTCTCTCACCTTGCAAAAGCTGCTCTGATTCAGGGCAGCTTTTTTTACAACTTTTTAAACCACGCATCGGCTTCCCGGAGTTCAGAGATTTCAGATGTTTTCACTGCGTAATCGAAACCCGGTTGCAGGCAGGCAGCACCAATTTCGCCAGATTTGCTGATGGCAATATAACCAATCTGGTGTTGTTCGTAATCGGGAATTTTTTTGGTAATCCGTTCAATGGCAGCGTTACATGCATCGGTTGGCGACAATCCGTTTCGCATAAACTCCACCACCAAAAACGAACCCAGCGTTTTCATCACCAGTTCGCCAGAGCCGGTTGCGGCAGCACCGCCAACTTCACCATCCACAAACAAGCCTGCGCCAATAATGGGCGAGTCTCCAACCCTGCCGTGCATTTTAAACGCCATCCCGCTGGTGGTACAGGCTCCGCATAAACGCCCGGCGTTATCGATGGCCAACATGCTGATGGTGTCGTGGTTTTCCTCCAACTGGTTTTCAATATTTATTTTCGTACTGAACTCCCTTTCTTCTTTTTTCCACTGTTTCCAGTGTTTCCGCATTTTTTTTGTCCGTAGTTTTTCTTTTTTAAAGCCGTTTTCCAGCGCAAACTTTTGAGCGCCTGTTCCGCTAAGCATCACATGCGGTGTTTTTTCCATCACCAATCGGGCAACGGAAACAGGGTGTTTAATACATTGCAGGTAAGCCACACTGCCTGCATTTCCTTTTTCGTCCATAATGCAGGCGTCGAGCGTTACTTTTCCCCTGGCATCGGGAATTCCGCCATAACCGACAGTAATCACATCAGGATCGGCCTCGGCAACTTTCACTCCGGCTTCCACAGCATCAAGCGAATAACCTCCTTTTGACAGGATTTCCCAGGCCGCTTCGTTGGCAGGCAGTCCGTGCTGCCAGGTGGAAATTACAACCGGGAAACTTTCAGTGCCGGATAAAAATCCGGCATGGGTGTATTTTGATAAACCAACACCGGCAATGCCCAATGTAGCTTTTGCAATAAACGAACGACGAGAATTTGAATTCACGGTAACAAAATTTTAATTATTCAATTGCAAAGAAATTAATTAAAGGCAAAATACCTTTCTTAATCGTGTGAAAAATCCTGCACTGTTTTTCGGTATTTGGAGAAGGCAACGGCACGTGAAATGAACCCAAGGTATTTTCCATTATCAATAACCGCCAGGTTGTAACGGCCCGAAGTTTCAAATTTTTCGACAACCTTTTCCATACTGTCGTCGGGTGCAATATAAGATTCCGGCATATACATCAAATCTTTAACCAACACCTTATCGTAAAGGTCATGTTCGAAAATGAGTGAACGCACATCGGAAAGCTTCACCATTCCAAGCAACGTATTGTTATCATCCACCACAGGATAAAGGTTGCGGTGCGAAACAGAAATTGCTTTTACCAAATCACGTAACGTTGCATCAGGCCGAAGAACCTCGAAGTCAGTTTCAATCAACTTACGCACGTTCATCATGCGAAGGGCCACTTTGTCTTTGTGGTGAGTAAGCAGGTCGCCTGCATGAGCAAGGCGCTTGGTGTAAATCGAGTAAGGTTCGGCTTTCATTATGGTTACATACGCCACCGTGGCTGTTATCATTAGCGGTACAAATAAATCGTAGCCCTGTGTAAGTTCGGCAGCTAAAAAAATACCGGTTAGCGGTGCATGCATCACAGCAGCCATCATACCAGCCATGCCGGCCAGAGCAAAATTATCTCCCGGCAGTTCCACTCCTGTTATTTTTGTTACCAGCACTGAAAAAAAGAAACCAGCAATGGCACCCATAAATAAAGTCGGTGCAAAAATACCTCCCACACCTCCCGAACCTGTGGTAGCCACCATGGCAATTACTTTAAATATGAGGATTCCAACTAAAAAAATCAGCAGTAAATACTCATTGGTTTTCCAGTTATAAAACAAGGAATTATTCAGTAATTCGGTTCCTTTTCCGTTAAAAATGAGGGCAATTTCCCGGTAGCCTTCTCCCCAAAGCGGTGGAAAAATAAACACCAGCAAGCCCATTATCAATCCTCCGATTAAAAGCCTTATCCCCCATCCTTTAATTTTTTTAAATCCGGCCTCCAAAAACAACGTCATTCGGGTAAACCAAATTCCTACAAACCCGGTAAAAATCCCCAGTAAAATGTAAAACCAGACTGTTTCGAGCGTAAAAGGATGTACTTGCATAAACTGCAGTAAAACATCTTCACCCATAAAAAAATGGGTTAACATGGTTGCTGTAACAGCCGAAATAAGCAAAGGTATAAGGTACGCCATGGTGAGGTCGAGCATCAGCACTTCGAGGGTGAAAACAATACCGGCAACGGGTGCATTAAAAATTCCGGCAATGGCACCGGCTACCCCACATCCAACCATCAGGGTAACATATTTATAATTCAGCTTAAAAATCTGCGCCAGATTAGAACCAATAGAAGCCCCGGTAAGTACAATAGGCGCTTCGGCTCCCACCGAGCCACCCATTCCGATGGTTAACGAACTGGCTACCATCGACGACCAGGTGTTGTGTGGTTTTATACGGCTGCTCTGCCGCGAAATGGAATAAAGAATTTTGGAAACCCCGTGCCCGATATCGTCTTTAATAACAAACCGAACAAAAAGTACAGTAAGCAAAATTCCCCCAAGCGGATAAACCAAAAAAAGGTAACTGATTGAATCCACTTCAATCCAATCGGTGAGTTGTCCTGCTACCAAATGAATAAGGTTTTTAAGTGTCAGCGCTGCCAATCCGCTGAATATTCCAACCACCAAACTGAGTATATAAAGAAACTGCCGTTCGGGAATACGCGCAATTCGCCACAAAACAAGCTGGTGCAACCACTGCCGCGTGTTTCTTTGCCATATAATACGAATTTTTCGGAACATCCAGTTTTATTTACAACTTGCAAAATTAACAAAACAAAGGTGTTTGGCGGTGAATGGCCGGTAACTTTTCTGTTTTTTGAATGAACCTTCCTAAATTAAATCAAAAAGTTAACAATAACCATTCCTGCCGGTTAGTTTATTTTTTAACCACAGAAAGTTACAAATCAGAAATATTCTCGTAAAAATGCAGGATATAATTGTTAAATTACAAAAAAATTACTGACATGATTATTAAAATGACCGGTGCATCCGGTTACCTGGGAAATATAATAACTGCTGAACTGAAAAGGAAGGGACATAAAATTTCGCCCATTCAGCGGGAATTGCTTTACGGGCCGGCAGAAATTCTGGCCGGCGAACTCAAAAACACCGATGTATTGATAAACCTGGCCGGCGCACCTGTTTTGCAACGCTGGACAACCAAAAACAAAAAAGAAATATACGACAGCCGTGTTTTAACGGTTGAAAACCTGGTTAAGGCTTTTCAAATCCTGTTTCCGGAAGAAAGGCCTGCAAAAGTCATTTCTGCATCGGCCATTGGAATTTATGAAGAAGGAAAAACACACACCGAAGAGAGTTTCAATTTTGACCGGGGATTTTTGGGCGAAGTGGTAAAAGACTGGGAAAAGTCGTGGAAAGGCCTGCCAAAGGAAGTCGGACTCACCATTTTCCGTATTGCCGTGGTATTGGGGAAAGAGTCGGCTACCATACAAAAACTGCTGCCTCCGTTTAAATTGGGTATTGGCGGGAAAATTGGCAATGGCAAACAACCTTTTCCGTTTATACACGAAACCGATGTGGCACGCGCTTTTACATGGGCCGCTGAAAACAAAAAAGCCAAAGGAGTTTTCAACATGGCTGCCCCGCAGGAAATTACAAATGCCGGTTTTACCCGTGCACTGGCTAAAAAATTAAACCGTCCGGCATTTATTCCTGTACCGCCATTTGCTCTGAAGCTTGTGTTTGGGAAAGCATCTTCCATGCTCACCAAAAGCCCGGCGGTATTGCCTCACAAAATTACAGAAGCCGGGTTTGAATTTAAATATCCCACCATTGAAGAAACGCTGGAGGAGATTTTTGGGGAACAAACTGAAAATTCCAAATAACAATTTTCAAAAATCAAATAAATACCAAAGAGTGAAATACAAATCCCAAAAACAAAAAAGGCTGTTTGCACTTGCTTTTTAAGCCTGCAATTTCTACTTTAGTTTCCTTAAAATTTTGACAACCAGTAAAAAATCAAAAGACTATGTTGAAATCAGAACAAAGCAAACCACAACAGATTCCTTCCATCCTCAACTTCTTTTTCCAATTTAAAGAAGAAGCGCGATGAATTTTTAAATTATAAAGGTTGTTTTTATTTCTGGTGGATGGAAATATTGTATGATTTTGGATTACAGACAATAGAGTTATGCCAATGGATATAATTAAAAGGAAAAATTAGAATTACAAATAATATAATACATTAAATTTTAACTCTCTACAAAAATGGATGTATTTAAAGAAATAAAGAACAGAGATGCTTGGAGCGTTATTAGAGGATTTGTTTATCAAGTCGACACAACTATCTTACGCTGGTTAAGTCTTGTTGATAACGAATTATTAGAACTGGAAAAAGGGGAAGATATTGATATCATTACAAGAGATATTGAAAGTAATGAATTAACTAGAGAATTAGAGCAAGTAAAATATCGGGATACTAAAATTACCCTAAATAATGATCTTTCAATAGAATTACTATTTAATTTTTTTTTACATCGAAATAATAATCCTGAACATAAATTGTATTTCAAATTTGTTACAAATACTAATTATGGTATTGAAAGACCTGCATTATTTATAGACGGTAGAGGTTGTATTGAAGTTTGGATTGAATTATTTAATTCAATAAAAATAGACAAGAATGACCAACGTTTTTTAACAATAAAAACACAACTCCTTAAAAAAATAAAAGAAAAAATAATAGACGACTCAATAGTTAAAAGAGAAGAAAAAAATAAAAATGATGAATGGAAGTTATTTTACGCTCATATAGAAAATGATAATAATTTAATCCAAATAATTTTAGATTTTGAATGGAGTTTTGGAAATGAAGACCATATTAACCTGAGCAAAACAATTAAAAGCAAGTTGATCGAATTGGGTATCTTATCAGATTTCAATTCTGCAAATATTATATATACTAGATTGTTCTTATTTGTTTTTAAATTATTGTCTAGTAAGTCACAAAAAACATTAGACAAAAAAGAACTTCAAAAACAAATTGTTATATCAGGATTAAGTCCTTCAGATGAACGACTACTTAATTTAATTGATACTCTTCTCAACGGTTTAGATAATAAAATAAATTATTTAGAGGAGAAAATAAGTTTTAATTCGACTCAAATTTCTCAACTGATTGATGATGTAAATTTAATTAATAACGCTGATACAATATTTGATCTCAGGTTAAAAAGTATTTCTGTAACTCCACCTTCCCTAATAAAAGGAGGTTCACAAAGAAAGGAAAAAGTAATTGAAGTTAATAACATATTTTTAAAGTATGGTTGGATTCATTTCCAGGGAATTAATGGTACTGGAAAAACTCAACTTGCCGCATTAATTTGTCATAAATTTAAAAATTTTTGGTGGCTAGATTTAAGGTCATATAATCAGGATATTGAAAAGACAACTTTATTGATCCAAGCTTTCCTATCAAAAATTTCTAATTGTCCTATATCAGAAGATCTTGAAATATGGATTAAATCAGTTTTGAATTCCCTGCCAAAGAATGCTTTAATAATATTGAATGATTTGCCAAGATTGGATAAAAACTCATTTTTGAGTGAAATGCTTATTTCTTTAGGTAACAATATCACTAATACTGGGAATAGACTTTTAACAACATCTAATTATAAAATATTGAGCGATTTAAAATCATTTCTCAATGAGCAGGTATTTTATGAATATTATGACTTTAATTTATCAGACAAAGAAATCCTTGAAATGCTTGTCAATAATGGCGCTACAGAATCCGACCCGAATTTTATAAATCTAATTAGTGCATTTTCTCAAAGAAATCCGAGACTTGTTAATACTATTATTCAACGACTAAAAACTATTAATTGGGGTAGTAATTCGGAGGACATAATTGAAGTTCTATTGAAAAATGAGTTTAATGCTGAGCTATTGGAAGATGCACAGTTAATGATTAGTAAATATATACCAAAAGTAAATTCCCGAGAACTTTTATACAGATTGAGTTTAATTCATTGGAGTTTTAGAAACAACGAAATTTTGGCAGTAAGTAATGTTGAAGAACGAATAAAACATCCAAATGAAAAACTTCAAGATTTGCTCTATACTTGGATACAAGTTAATGAGAATTTATACCAAGTTTCTCCTATTATTAAAGATATCGGTATAAATAATCTATCTCAAAAAACTATTCAAAATATTTATTTAGCAGTTGCAAGATCATTATTATCTTCAAAAAAGGTTGATCAAATTGAAGCATCAAGAATTATCACTTCTTTCATTAAAGGAAAAGACTACAATAATGCAGGTCTTGTTCTTCTAAATCTTTTTCTATCAGTAAAACTAAAAGAGGAGATTACAATATTAGATAGCTGGGGATACTTAGATTATTGGAAAGACATAGATATTCCCAAAGAAATGAATATTATATTAAGATCATTTATCCGAAAGGAACAAATAAGATTAAGTCAAATATTAAATAAAGATTTTTCAGTTTTTGAAAGTAGATTAGAGGAATATGTAAAAGAAGAATCAACTTCTAATGCAGACCTTTTCATTATACATTTTATTATTCTCATTAATTTTAATGTAATTAAATTATCAAAATTTTGGGATCATTTAAATTATGTTTTTACAAATTGGGAAAAGGTTGATACTCCATTTAAAGAAACGATAGATCTTAAAATGTATTCAACCATCCTTTGGTCACCAATTCAAAATTTGTCAAATGAGCATGATATCGTCACTTGGCTTAACAAAATTGAATTTCTTAAATCAAAATATGGAATTAATATTTTTAACGAAGAAATAGCACAAGTAGCAGTAGCCATAATTTGTGAAAATATTGCAAACGTTGAATCACAACAAAAACAAGTTAGTTGGGATATTATTGTTTCAAATTTAAAAATTCTCATTACATATTTTAGAAAGCATAATCTTGAGATATTAGAAATAGTCGTATTGAAACAAATAATTTCTTTAGAATTTAAAGTTTTCAAAAATCAAAAGAAGGCACTAGAATTAACAAAATCATCTTTGTCAAAAGTGAAACTAAACGAATCAAAATTCTTATTAAATGAAAATATAGGAAAATTATATTTTGATAGTGAGCAGAAAGAAAAAAGCAGAGATTGGATATTGAATGCAATTAATTATGATTGTATCCATCAATCAACTTATATAGACACCTTATTACTAGGAGCCTCTATTATCTCTAACAAAAATAGTAATTTGGCAGTCCAATATTGTAAAAAAGCTGTGTCAATCGCGAATAATGACAAAAACTATCTTGAATTAAACTATATACAACTATTAGGAGAACTTGCAATAGCTTATTGGATTAATAAAGACTATATTAATAGTTTAGAAAACTTTGAGGATTTTATTAGTAGACTATTTAAAACCAAAGAAGAAAACTTTGGTCAAAATTGGATTAGATTACTTCTTTGGTGTGGTCACTCCTTAGGATATATATCTGCAGAAGTTGCAAAAGATCGTGTTCCACAATTCATTAGTTCTGGAGAAGAATATTTTAAACCATATCAAGGAATATTTACACTCAATAATAAAGATCTATCTGATTATTATAATCCTAATAATGAACCCATTATTTTTGCACATTTAGCGATATTTTCTGATGGAATAAATAACATTGCCAAGGCATACGAATGGTCAGTTAAAGCATTTGACCTTGCTCGAAAGAATGGGGACCAAAAGATATTTTTGTTAATCTCGAGTGTTTGTAGTCAATATTCAATTATTAATTTTAAGATTGAAGAGGCGTTTGAATCTTTTCTTCTGTTTTCAGCCATTACAGGACATTTAGAAGGTACCCCTAATGAAAAAATGGGAATTATGGGAAAGGTTAAAATTTCAGATCTTCTGACAAGTAAACCAAATGAAAAGTGGGATAAAGCGGAAGACGCTTCTGTAGAATTTGTTATAATACCAGTATTCATAATGATACTTACATCTTACTTGGTAAACTCAGAGTCAAATTTGGATTATGTAGAAAAATTTAAAAAGATGCTCAGTGATTATTCTCTTATTGCATCCAATAAATTATTATGGGAACTAGTTTCCGAGTTGACTTCGCGTATTTTGTCAGGTTCTATATCTGAAAAAGAATTAATTAATAGAAGTAACACTTTTGGGGAGCAACAACGAAAGAACCTTCAAATAATTTGTATCCTTGGAATTATTTATCTAAGCAAGAATGGTGAAACCAAATTAACTCAAATAATAAATATAATTCCATATCTAACAAAAATATATAAGGTTGCAAACAGTTTGATAAAATTCTCTTTAATACCTTTCGTAAAAGTCAATTGTATTATTATTCTTGAGGAGGATTTTATAGGAACTAAAATTGAGTATGAGAATTTGTTACATAAAATTATTAGTGTTGACATGTTGACGAAAAATGCAATCCAAAAAATGCTATTAATAGTAGTTAATGAATTTGAAATAGAAATTTTAGAAAATAGGAAAGCTTGGCTCTATGAGTTTAAAGAGATCGAATAACTCTTTTTATAAAAAAAAAAATTCTAAACAGTCATAACAAATAGAAGTTTAAAATAATATTGATAATTACTTAGCTAAATATTTTCAATGTAAAGGCAATAATAGAATAGATGACCAGTGAGCTAAAGACTCATTAGAGCACCTCTCACAACACTTGGCATTCGGGTCTTTTATTCTACGAATAAAAAAAAGAAACTATGGAATACCGAATTGAAAAAGACACCATGGGCGAGGTAAAAGTACCTACCGAAAAATACTGGGGCGCACAAACCGAACGTTCGCGCAACAATTTTAAAATTGGTCCGGCGGCCTCCATGCCTAAAGAAATTATATCCGGGTTTGCCATTCTGAAAAAAGCCGCAGCTTATGCCAATTGCGAGTTGGGAGTTTTGTCCGAAGAAAAAAGGGATTTGATTGCACAGGTGTGTGATGAAATCCTGGAAGGGAAGCTGGACGACCAGTTTCCGCTGGTGATTTGGCAAACCGGATCGGGCACACAGAGCAACATGAACGTGAATGAAGTGATTGCCAACCGGGCGCAGGTAATCGCCGGAAAAACACTGGACGAAGGCGCAAAAGTACTGCAGGCCAACGACGATGTAAACAAGTCGCAGTCGTCTAACGACACTTTCCCAACAGCCATGCACATTGCGGCATATAAAACCGTGGTGGAAAAAACCATTCCGGGCATCGAAAAACTGCGCGATACGTTGCAGCAAAAATCTGAGGCGTTTAAAAATGTTGTAAAAATTGGCCGCACGCACCTGATGGACGCCACTCCCCTCACCCTTGGCCAGGAATTTTCAGGATACACGGCGCAACTCAACCACGGATTGAAAGCGCTAAGAAATACGCTGGATCATCTTTCGGAACTGGCCCTGGGCGGCACTGCCGTAGGAACCGGACTGAACACTCCGGCAGGATACGATGTGTTGGTGGCGAAAAAAATCGCTGAACTTACAGGGCTTCCGTTCGTGACCGCACCCAATAAATTTGAGGCGCTGGCGGCTCACGATGCCATTGTGGAATCGCATGGCGCGTTAAAACAACTGGCCGTTTCGCTCAATAAAATATCCAACGACATCCGGTTACTGGCTTCAGGTCCGCGCTCGGGAATTGGCGAACTGATTCTGCCGGCCAACGAACCCGGTTCTTCCATTATGCCCGGAAAGGTGAATCCCACACAAAGTGAGGCCCTCACCATGGTTTGCGCCCAGGTGATGGGTAACGATGTGGCCATTTCGGTGGGTGGTATGCAAGGCCATTTCGAATTGAATGTGTTTAAACCCTTGATGGCTGCCAACTTTCTGCAAAGCGCCCAACTGCTGGGCGATGCCTGTGTTTCGTTTAACGACAACTGCGCCGTTGGCATCGAACCCAATTACCCGGTGATTGAAAAACTGGTGAATATTTCGCTCATGCTGGTTACGGCGTTGAACACCAAAATTGGCTATTACAAAGCAACGGAAATTGCCCAGGCAGCCCATAAAAACGGCACTACTCTAAAAGAAGAAGCTGTTCGGCTGGGCTATGTTACACCGGAACAATACGACGAATGGGTGCGACCGGAAAAGATGACCAGAACCGACTGAAACTTCAAGCTGGATGGCTGCATTTTAATTCCGCTGATAAATGCTAATTTTGTCCTCTTCTGATTGGTACAAGATAAAATTTTATGAACTGGACAAAAAAGCAGATTTCCATTTTAGGTATTGTTGCCATAACCTCGTTTATGGGAACTTTTCTAATATCATCGGTAAACATTGCATTGCCGGCCATCGAAAAAAGTTTTGGACTTAACGCGGTGGAGTTGAGCTGGGTAATTACTTCTTTTTTACTGGCCACTGCTATGTTTTTGTTGCCAGTGGGCCGTTGGGGCGATTTAACCGGAATCCGGCGCGTTTTTAAAACCGGCATCACCATTTTTACCATTTCATCTATCGTTTGCGGCTTTGCACCTTCCGGTTTCTGGCTTATTCTGTTCCGGTTCATTCAGGGAATTGGTGCAGCGTTTTCCAGCACCACCGGACCGGCCATTCTGGTTTCTGCATTTTTGCCTCAGAACCGCGGCAGAGTATTGGGTATGTCGGTTTCAGCGGTTTATCTCGGCCTGGCATTCGGTCCGTTTGCCGGTGGATTTTTAACTCAGTATTTGGGCTGGCGTTCCATCTTTTTTGTCTCTTCTGCTTTGGGAATACTCACCATTATTGTTGCTTTCCTGTTTTTAGGAAAAGACAACCATGGTGATTTTTCAACGAAAAAACCAGACCTGAAAGGAACCCTGTTTTATATGGCTGGTTTGGTGGCTATGGTTTACGGATCTTCGCGTATTCCTGCCATTTCAGGCTGGTTGCTGATGGGTGGAGGTTCTCTGGCACTGGTTCTTTTCTGGTATATTGAAAGCCGGTCAGTTATGCCTGTTTTGGAAACAAAACTGTTTACCCGTAACCGACTGTTTGCTTTTTCCAACCTGGCTGCGCTTATCAATTACAGCGCAACTTTTGCTATTGTGTTTTTGCTGAGTTTGTATTTGCAGAAAGTTCAGGGTTTATCGCCCCGAAATGCCGGTATTATTCTGGTTGCCCAGCCAGCCATGATGGCCATTTTTTCGCCTGTTGCAGGCAGGCTTTCCGACCGTATTCAACCCCGCTACCTGGCTACTTTAGGCATGACCATGTGTACTATTGGACTGGCAGCTTTTGCTTTTCTTACAGGCACTACATCTTTGTGGTTGATTGTAGCTTTGCTGTTTTGGGTGGGCCTGGGATTCGCCTTTTTCTCTTCGCCCAACATGAATACCATTATGAGTTCTGTGCAAAAAACCCAGCTCGGGCTTGCATCAGGTTCGGCAGCAACCATGCGGGTTGTGGGGCAAATTGTTAGTATGACTATTGCCACCCTTTTCTTTGCCGGAATGATGGGAAACCAGGCCATTGAAACAGTTCCCGACCATTTGTTTTTGAAAGCTATGAAATGGGGATTTATAAGCTTTTCATTTATTAGTATGGCCGGAATTTACTTTTCATATAACCGCGGTAAAATAAACCGGTAAATCATTTTGTTAATTATAAAAGTTAAAAAAAAGGCTCCGCCAATTCTGACGAAGCCTTTCGGTATTATGATTTTGTTTTGATATTATCCAAGTTGCGGACCAGCAGCAACCAGTGCTTTACCTTCCTGGTTATCGGTGTATTTTTCGAAGTTTTTAATAAAACGGCTGGCCAAATCTTTGGCTTTTTCTTCCCATTCTTTCGGATCGGCATAAGTGTCTCGGGGATCAAGAATATTCGGATCAACATCGTGCAATGCAGTGGGAGCTTCGAGGTTAAAAACCGGAATTATTTTGGTTTCAGCTTTTTCGATTGAACCATCCAGAATGGCATCGATAATAGCACGCGTATCTTTAATGGAAACTCGCTTACCTGTTCCGTTCCAGCCAGTGTTCACTAAATAGGCAACCGCACCGTGTTCTTCCATTTTTTTCACCAGTTCCTCGCCATATTTGGTTGGGTGAAGCGAAAGAAATGCAGCGCCAAAACATGCCGAAAAAGTAGGTTGCGGTGTGGTTACACCACGCTCGGTACCGGCCAGTTTTGCTGTAAATCCTGAAAGGAAGTGGTATTTGGTTTGTTCCGGAGTCAGTTTCGATACGGGCGGCATTACTCCAAATGCATCAGCAGTAAGGAAAATCACCTTGTTGGCGTGCCCTGCTTTTGAAACCGGTTTTACAATATTTTCGATGTGATAAATGGGATAGGAAACACGGGTATTTTGAGTAACAGAACCATCGCTGAAGTCTATTTTTCCATTTTCATCAACAGTAACGTTTTCAAGCAATGCATCACGTTTGATGGCGCGGTAAATATCCGGTTCAGCTTCCGGATCGAGGTTGATGGTTTTGGCGTAGCAACCTCCTTCAAAATTGAAAATCCCATTATCATCCCAGCCATGCTCGTCGTCGCCAATCAATTTGCGTTTCGGGTCGGTTGATAGAGTCGTTTTTCCGGTACCTGAAAGACCGAAGAAAATAGCCACATCATCTTTCTCTCCCACGTTTGCAGAACAGTGCATAGATGCCATTCCGTTCAAAGGAAGATAATAATTCATCATGGCAAACATTCCTTTTTTCATTTCACCACCGTACCAGCTTCCGCCAACAACGTGCATTTTTTCAGTCAGGTTGAAAACGGTATAAACTTCGGAATTTAGCCCCTGCTCTTTCCAGTTCGGATTGGTTGTTTTTGAAGCATTTAACGAAACGAAATCTGGTTCGCCGTAGTTTTCAAGTTCTTCCTCTGTTGGTCTGATAAACATATTTTTTACAAAATGTGCCTGCCATGCCACTTCCATAATAAACCTTACTTTCAGTCTTGAATCGGGGTTTGCACCGCAAAAAGTATCCATAACAAACAACCTTTTACCGGAAAGCTGTTTTACCGTTAATGCTTTTAATTCATTCCATACATCGGTTGTAACTGGTTTGTTGTCGTTTGGCGATTCCGGGGTTGTCCACCAGATTGTGTTTTTGGTTGTGTCATCTTTTACAATGAATTTGTCTTTGGGCGAACGACCGGTAAACACTCCGGTCATTACATTTACTGCACCCAGTTCGGTTAGCTGGCCTTTTTCGAAACCTTCGAGTCCGGGATTCATTTCCTCCTCAAAAAGTTGTTCGTAAGAGGGGTTGTAAACAATCTCCTGTACGTTTTGAATGCCGTACTTCGATAAATTTAAATTTTTCATAACTACCTAATAATTAACTTGATATAACTGATAATCTCAACGAATTCTGTTTACAAAAATAGAATATTTTTCTGCTAAAGGCAGGGAATTGGAATGTTTCAACCTTATTTAGCAGCCAATTAAACATTATCTTAACAAATTCAAAAAAAGCATAAGCACAAAAAAGGGCTGAATTTTCAGCCCTAAAAATATATTATGTTTAACACTACGACCTTGGATGAAATTGGTGAATTGTATTTTTAAGATAATCCCTATCCAGATGCGTATAAATCTCTGTAGTTAAAATAGATTCATGCCCCAGCATTTCCTGCACAGCACGCAAATCTGCTCCACCATTAATTAAATGAGTAGCAAAAGAATGTCTGAACGTATGGGGACTGATTTTTTTGTTCAGTTCAATTTTCTGAGCCAGGTTTTTAATAATGGTAAAAACCATTACACGGCTCAGTTTTTTACCCCTTCTGTTCAAAAAAAGAATATTTTCACTGTCTTTGTGAATTTTAAGACTTTTGCGATAGCCATTCAGGTATTTATTAATTTCTGTTACGGCCCGTTTACTAACAGGCACCAGCCTTTCTTTTCCAGCCTTTCCTTCTATTTTAACAAATCCCTGTTCAAAAAATAAATTGGTAATTTTCAGGTTTACCAACTCCGAAACCCTTAAACCGCAACTGTACAAAGTTTCAAGCATGGCTTTATTTCTTTGCCCTTCCGGTTTTTCCAAATCTACTGCGTCAATTAGTTGATCGATTTCTTCCATTGACAAAATATCCGGAAGTTTTCGGCCAATTTTAGGCGATTCAAGCAATGCTGTGGGATCGCTTGAAATTTTCCCTTCAATTAACAGGTATTTGTAAAACGATTTGATGCCTGAAATAGTCCGGGCCTGAGTTCGGGGACTTACTCCCCGCTCGTTCAACCATTCCACAAATTTTTTTAAATGATTTAGTTTGACCTTTTCCGGACTGGTTTTTTTAAAATTTTTGCCCAGAAATTCAATCAGCTTGTTAATGTCGTTAATATAAGCTGCAATGGAATTTTGCGATAACGACTTTTCCAGTGTAAGGTAGTTCTCAAAACCTTTTTTGCTTTCCTCCCATTTCATAACTTTCAATTTTTATTTTTTAAATCCGATGATTTAAATACTTTTGAAAAAACTAATACGAATTAATATTTTAATTATTATGATATCAATTACGTTTTAATGACTTTAAAGTTACTATAAAATATATTAAAATCGAAATAAAATGAATATATTGATTATCAACGGCCCAAATTTGAACTTACTGGGGAAAAGGGAAAAAAGCATTTACGGTTCGGAAAGTTATGAAGATTATTATGAAAAGTTAAAATCTGTTTTCCCAGAAGTTAAATTCACTTACTTTCAATCGAATATTGAAGGCGAACTGGTTGATAAAATTCATGAATTTGGTTTTTCTTCTGATGGCATCATCATCAATGCAGGAGCTTACACTCACACGTCAATTGCCATTCGTGATGCCATTGCTGGTGTTACTACTCCGGTTACCGAAGTGCATATTTCCAATACACTTACACGGGAAGATTTCAGGCACAAATCTGTTATCGGGCCTGTTTGTAAAGGCTGTATAATGGGTTTCGGGCTCGATTCTTACAGGCTGGCTGTATTAAGTTATCTTACCTGAAATCAATGATTTCAACATCGCCATAATCGCCGGTCTTAAACACAAAATAAGAATCAGGCAGTTCGGTTTGGGTATCCATCTTTTTTATTTCAATGCCATACAAATTTCCGTCTGTTCCGTAAAGCAAAGCTGATTTTATCATTTTATCTGATTTACCAATTGAAAGCAGAATTTTCGAAACTTCATGTTCATCTGTATCAGGATAAAGTTCTATTTGGTGCACCATTGCGTTTCCGATAGTTTTTTCACCTGCATATTTAGATTGAAACCCTTTTTCGTAAATTGTAAAAACCGATGACGGGTCCATGAGTTCACTGCCTCCGTCTTCCAAATTCGAAATAGTTACCTGGTTGCCATCTTCCATATAATTCCAAAGTGTTTTTCCGTCAGAAAAAACTTTCACTCCAATGTCCGGCAAGTCAACCACATATTTTTGTCCCTTCAGCTTAATAGTACCTTCGTTTCGTTCATTTATATCCATTTCTTTGTTTTCCATGGAAAAAACAAACTCTGCAGAAATGGTTTTAAACGACCGTGTATTTTCGCTCACTTCGTCAAGAATCTGTTTGGCTTTTGGGTCTTGCTGTGCAGAAGCAAAAAAAACAGACGCTAAAAAAATTCCTAAAAGAAAAATATGTTTCATTATAATATTTTAGTTAAAGCTTTTCAATAATTGTTCCAAACTGTAATCATCCTGAATAAGCACCTGCCGTGCCTTGCTTCCCTCGCTCGGACCAACCACTCCGGCTGCCTCAAGTTGATCCATAATGCGGCCGGCCCGGTTGTACCCGATTGAAAATTTACGCTGAATCATGGAAGTTGAACCCATCTGGTTCATAACCACAACCCGGGCAGCATCGTCAAACAATTCATCGCGGTTATTTAAATCCACTTCTCCGGGTCCTGCCTCATCATCCCCAACATATTCAGGCAACATAAACGCACTGGGATACCCCTGCTGTTCTGAAATATACGAACATATTAGTTCCACTTCGGGTGTATCGATAAACGCACACTGAACACGGGTCATGTTGCTACCTTGTGCAATGAGCATATCACCCTTGCCGATGAGCTGATTAGCACCCGGTGTATCGAGAATGGTGCGTGAGTCAATCATGGAAGCCACTTTAAACGCAATACGCGCCGGGAAGTTCGCTTTAATTACACCTGTAATAATATTGGTGGAAGGACGCTGTGTGGCAATAATCATGTGAATACCCACGGCTCTTGCCAATTGTGCAATTCGGGCAATCGGAAGTTCAATTTCCTTACCGGCAGTCATTATCAGGTCGGCAAATTCGTCAATAACCACCACAATATACGGCATAAACCGATGCCCTTTTTCAGGGTTCAACCTCCTGCTGATAAACTTTTTATTGTATTCCTTCACATTACGGGCGTGAGCCTTTTTCAGCAGATCGTAGCGCTGGTCCATCTCCACATTAAGTGAATTCAGCGTATATTTTACTTTTTGAATATCGGTAATAACTGGTTCATCTTCGTTGGGCAGTTTGGCCAGATAATGATTTTCCAGCACTGAATATAGGTTCAGTTCCACCTTTTTGGGGTCGATAAAAACAAATTTCAGTTGCGACGGATGTTTTTTATAAAGCAGCGAAGCTATGATTACGTTGATTCCCACCGATTTTCCCTGCCCCGTAGCACCTGCAACCAAAATATGAGGCATTTTGGTGAGATCGAACATATAAGTTTCGTTGGAAATAGTTTTTCCCAAAGCGATGGGCAAATCGGCCGTACTTTCCTGAAATTTGCGCGAGCTCAGAATAGACCGCATGGAAACTACTTCCGGATTTTGATTTGGCACCTCTATGCCAATAGTTCCTCGTCCGGGGATTGGAGCAATTATTCGAATTCCGAGAGCAGCCAGGCTCAGGGCAATGTCATCCTCCAGGTTTTTAATTTTGGCAATGCGAATTCCAGGCGCCGGAACAATTTCATACAATGTTATTGTTGGCCCAATGGTTGCCCTTATTTTGGTAATTTCAATTTTATAGTGGCGAAGCGTTTCTACAATTTTATTTTTGTTGGCAATCAATTCCTCGTTACTCACTTCAGCATTACCAGAATTGTGGTCTTCAAGCATTTCAAGCGTAGGAAATTTATATTTCGACAGTTCAAGTGTTGGATCGTAATCTTCCATTCCTTCACCAGTATAATCTTCATCAACCTCCTCTTCTTTTTTCTTATGGACAGTTAATTCCAGGTCATCCTCATCTTCTTTTTCCCCGTTTTTTTGAGTTTCAGGCTGAATCTCATCTTCAGCCCGTTTAATTTCCATTTGTTCTTCTTCTTCATCCGGTTCAAAAATAGCCTGAATGTTGTCATCTTCGTCAATCACTTTTGATATGGAATCGTCAGAAACCAACTGGTCTGCAAGTTCCCCGGAAACAATATTGTTTTCCTCTTCCGTTTTTTCTTTTTTCCTGAATAGGTTTTTAAATAAGGCGTATGCTTTTTCAAACCGAATAATCAAAATGGATAAAATGAAAATAAACAATATTATAACCAGCCCTGCTTTGCCCACCAGAGAACTCAACCAGTTGCTTAGTACAAAACCGTATTGTCCACCGGGATAAATGAAGGAAGTTGAATTCGTTTTCGGAAAAACAAAACCTAATGTTACTGAAATCCAAAGTATTAATAGTAGGCTAAAAACCAATGCGCGCCGGTATTTCACAAGATTTCGCCCTAAAATTTTTAAACCGGTGATTACCAGCAAATAAACAAACAGAAACGAAGCAATTCCAAAACCACGGTTCATAATGTGTTCCGAAAGAAACGCACCGGTTTTCCCAGCCTTATTATCCACCTTAATACCTGATTTTAAAACCAGATCTTTCCAGGGTAAATCGAGTTTGCTTTGGTCGGCTGCGCCATAAAATAAATAGGAAACAAATGCGATAAGCAAATAGGCCGATACCAGTAATACAAAAATCCCTAAAATGAACCTGAATTTCTCATTCAGAAAAAAATGCTGTGTTGATTTTTTCTTTTTTGTTTTCGAACCTCCGGGCTTTTTTGCTTTGAATGCCATGTTGCTTCGCTTGTTTTTTAATAATCGGCAAATTTAACCAAAAAAATGAGGTTAACGGGGTCTTCTTCTTTCAAAAAAAATACGATTTCAAAATAAAAATGAAAATTCCATACCACCTTTTCTTTCGGTTTAAAACTAAAACACACCACTTTATTTTCAGTTTTTACTATTCTGATAAAATATTGTTTTATAACAATATATGAAGATTTAAAGATGTCTTAAATTCATTTCTTTTTTTCATCGTTTTTTTTATGTTTGTTGCCTTTTCAAATTTGAAACTATGGAAAAACTGGCAGTGGTAGCTTTGGGCGGAAATGCCCTGCTGCGCGACAATGAGGAAGGAACCATTGAACAACAGGAACAAAATGCAACCGACACGGTCGAAAACCTGATTCACCTGATTAAAGACGGTTACGAACTGGTGATTACCCACGGCAACGGCCCGCAGGTGGGAAACATTCTGATGCGAAACGATGCCGGCGAAAAAATGTACAACATTGCCCCCATGCCGCTGGATATTTGTGTGGCCGACTCGCAGGGAGGAATCGGGTACATGATTGAACGCATCATTCGCAACGTGCTGAACAAACACGGTATTAAAAAAAATGTGATTACTATGGTTACTTTAGTTGAAGTGGACCAAAACGATCCGGCCTTCCAAAATCCGTCCAAACGAATCGGAAAAAGTTACACCAGGGTAGAAGCCGACAAACTCAGCAAGGAAAAGAACTGGGTTTTCAAATCATCATCCAAAACAACAGACGGTTACCGCCGGGTAGTTCCCTCGCCTGCTCCAATAGATATTATTAATAAAGAAACCATTGAATTGCTGGTGAATAACGGCAATATTGTGATTGCAACCGGCGGCGGTGGAATTCCTGTTTATTACGATGATGAAGGCAATGTGCGTACAATTGATGCAGTTATTGATAAAGACCGGGCTTCGGGGTTGCTGGCCAAAAACATTGGTGCCGATGAGCTATATATTTTAACCGACGTGCCATTTATTTACAAAGATTTCGGCTTGCCTACCCAGCAAAAACTGGAATTTTTGAACTATGCCGATACCGTAAAATACCTCGAAATGGGTACTTTTGCCGAAGGATCCATGGAACCGAAAATCAGGGCCTGCCTCGAATTTATAAAAAGCGGTGGCAAAAAAAGTGTAATTACAGAGGCCAAAAAACTGGAAGACAAATCATTCGGTTCGAAAATTACTATGGAATACGATGAAAGTGACAGAAGCAGGAAGTAGGAAGCAGGAAGCAGGAAGTGGGAAGACAGATGACCGGTGACAGGTGACAAGTGACAGATGACCGGTGACAAGTGACAGATGACCGGTGACAGGTGACAAGTGACAAGTGACAGATGACCGGTGACAGGTGACCGGTGACCGGTGACCGGTGAATAGCAAGTAAAACTTTACAAAAAACTAATAAATTAAAATAATATAATAAACTGAATGATATGGCTTTCAATTTAAAAAACCGGAATTTTTTAAAGTTGCTGGATTTCTCAACACAGGAAATTAAATATTTGCTTGAATTGTCAGAAACATTAAAAAAAGCAAAATATGCCGGCACCGAACAACAAATGCTGAAGGGCAAAAATATTGCCCTGATTTTTGAAAAAGCCTCTACACGCACCAGGTGTGCTTTCGAGGTGGCTGCTTTCGACCAGGGTACGCACGTAACTTATCTCGGTCCGTCGGGTTCGCAAATCGGGCAAAAGGAAACCATGAAAGACACCGCGCGTGTGCTGGGCCTTATGTACGATGGCATTGAATACCGCGGCTTCGGGCAGAAAATTGTGGAAGAACTGGCCAAATATGCCGGAGTGCCGGTTTGGAATGGTTTGACAAACGAGTTCCATCCAACTCAGATTCTGGCTGATTTCCTCACTATGAAGGAGCATTCGGACAAGCCTTTGTCGCAAATTAAATTCTGCTACTTGGGCGATGCCCGCAATAACATGGGCAACTCGCTCATGGTGGGCGCAGCCAAACTGGGCATGGATTTCAGGGCTGCTGCTCCAAAACAGTGCCAACCCTCTGATGAATTGCAGCAAAAGTGCAGGGAAATTGCCAAAAAATCGGGAGCAAAAATTTTAATTACCGAAGATGTGGCTGAGGCAGTGAAAGACTGCGACTTTCTTTACACCGATGTTTGGGTTTCCATGGGCGAACCGGACGAAGTTTGGGCCGAACGCATTGAATTGCTGAAACCTTACCAGGTAAATGCAGAAGCAATGAAACTCACCGGCAATCCCAATGTGAAATTTTTACACTGCCTTCCGGCATTCCATAACCGCGACACCAAAGTTGGCGAAGAAATTTATCAGAAATTTGGCCTTGAAGCGATGGAAGTTACCGATGAAGTTTTTGAAAGCGAAGCTTCGGTGGTATTCGACCAGGCTGAAAACCGGCTGCACACTATTAAAGCGGTGATGGTTGCTACGCTGGGTTAATCCGCGCCTCATCCATCGCTTTCAGATTTTCGGGCGGTGTTAAAACGGTAATTTCGCAACCGGCAGACAGGATAAACCGTTCGTTTTTGTGTTTTTCCACCAGGCTGCGGCATAGACTGAAAACCTCGTCGCGGGATTTGTCCTGCACCAAAACCGGATTGATGTTGCCGGCAAGAATTACAGTATCGCCCAGCACAGATCGGGCATGGCTGATATCCACCTGCCAGTCGAGATCGAGAACATCGAGGTTCAAATCTTTGTAATGCGGCAACAGGTGATTCGTGTCGCCGCATATGTGCAGTTTGATTTTTCCACCCAAACTATGAATGAATTCAATCAGTTCTTTATGGCGTTCCTTTATAAATGTTTCATAGGTTTCTGCATCAATTTGGGAGCAAACCGCATCGCCCATTCCAATAATTTCGCAACCGGCTTCAATTTGGGCTTTGGCAAAATCTTTTGCAGTAACCATACATCTGTCCATCAGCCGGTTGGCAAAATCGGGTTCCATCATCAACTGCATCATTATGTTTTGCACGCCGGCCAAATCGCACGCTTCGGCAAGCGGGCCTTCAATCCAGCCGATAATGGGAACGTTCCCCTGTGTTTTCTTCGAAAGAACTTCGCCAGCCTTGATTCGGTCACGTGTTCGTTCAGCTTTATAGACATCCGGATTTTTCAGGTTTGTCACATCATCCATACTTTCCACCATGTAATTCAGACAACGCGGCACACCATCAGGAATGTATTGAATTTTGGCGCCAAACGCACTGGTTTCCCGGTATGGATCGGAAATCAGACCTACCATATCGAGGTCGAATTCGTCCATACAACGCAAATTAGCTTCCACCAAAACATGGTAATCGGAGGCGAATTCGCCATAGGTTTTCCCGATAAACCGGGCAGCAAAATACATTAAAATGGGCCTGAAAAGTACTTTTTCTGGCAATGTTCCATGTTGCAGAAGCGAGCGGAATTGTTCGGTTTTTGTCATCGGCTGTTTTTAATTTCTAAAAATAAACAATTTTTAATGAATTTTTCGCTATGCTTTTTATCCCGAATAATCCAAGAATTATTCCTGTCTCCGACAGCGACTAAGATTACGTAAAAACTTTTTTCAAAAGTTTAATTCCATCTAAGTCGGGATTAACCTGCATTTCATTCATCACAAACAAAATTTATGAATAAATGCAGGTTACAAAACAAAATGCCCCGCCGAAAATGACGGGGCATCTGTGTATGAATACATTCATTTCCTTATTCCGGTTCTTCTTCAGTTTCATCCGGT
The DNA here is from genome assembly GCF_041687215.1 of Mariniphaga sp. Taxonomy (NCBI): domain Bacteria; kingdom Pseudomonadati; phylum Bacteroidota; class Bacteroidia; order Marinilabiliales; family Prolixibacteraceae; genus Mariniphaga; species Mariniphaga sp. The sequence continues at coordinate 34,952 of NZ_JAWLCI010000008.1, read as the reverse complement.
GGGCAGCACCGGTATTCCTGAGATTTCTCTAAAAGCTCAATTTGCTTTTTAAGCATTTCGTTTTCAAGCTTTTTGCGTTCCAAATTCAGTTCAATTTCCTGTTGAAGTGCCGGTTCGCAGGTTTCACATTCATCAAGACAACCCCTGACAATTATTCCTGGTGTTGGCAAAACTTCAGTCCGTTCCCACGATAATTCAGCAATAATTTTTTCCGTGGGTTTTCCCGATTGTCTGTCGAGTAATCCGGCTTTTACAAGATCCTGATCTACGGCTTGCAATGCAGCATTCCGAACGGCATCACTATAAGTGGGTTCACTTCTTTCCAAAACCAAATTAGCAGTTTTGTAAGATGTAGTGGCAGAAAATGCCCTGGCCGAAAGCCCGGAACTAACAAAATTTGCCTGTTGCCGTTCGGCAGCGCTTGTCCGCGCCATACGTTCAATATCCAAACGGTTCTTGCTGGTAGCTGCAACTGCTTTTGGTACCACTGCAACACGACCGGTAGTATCAACCGGAACCCGTTGGGTTGCACCTGTGGGCACCTTGAGATCTGCAATCCGGCGTTCAATAGCAACAAGTTTTAACCGAACGGTTTGCATCTTGTTAATTTTATGAAACAAATAGGTTACCGCTCTGCACTTGTTGGGATTACTGAACATACGGGAAGATGATTCATAATGAGCCTCTGATTCGCCTTCCTGATGTGTTCGCTGCTCAACTTCACCAATTGAAGTAGAACTTTTTGCCCGTACGCTGGCAGCAACATATCTTGATGCAGATTCGGCATGTTGCGATAAACTGCGGCTAAATTCACTTGCCGATTGTGCATCGTAGCTACCGCCACCACCACCGCCACCAATTTCTACAATACCAAAAAGTGAGACACTTGCACCGCCTCCGCCTTCTGCCCATGATTCTTCATAATTTGAACTTGAAGAACCACTTTCATTAATTGTTAAATCGCTCATTGCCTGTGCCATACCAGCCGTATAAAACGATTCTTCAGAAGTCGTTTCATGGCGGTAGGACAAATTTGATTCACTGTCGTATGACCAACGACTGTGGCGATCACTTGTAAACAACCGAACTTTTTCACCAGGAAGAAGCGTGGTAGAATAAATTGGATCGCCTACTACCAGCGGGCCTGTACACCGTTCAAGCCGGAAATGCAATTCCACTTCAACTGGAACCTGCTGACGGTTATCTCCAACCCTTGGCCGAAATGGCAGCCGGTAACGGAAATTTAGCGTGTCACAAACAGGTACTTGTGCTAATTCAGGACAGCATCCTAAATCCGGAATTTTAACTTTCTCTGGTAATTTCTCTTTTACTTTTAATTTTTCATTCATTTTTTTACCTCCTGCATTTTATTGAATTTATTTATTAAAAAATAGTGATTTGAATCCAAATTGATGCATCCAATATTTATTCAAGGTAAGTTATATCTTAATAAATATCAATAAATTAGCAGACCAATCTAACATGCTCGCCTGGTATTCAAAAACTGGCAGATTCTATAATTTATGCTTGTTTGGGATGCAAATACAGACAGTACCTGCATTTGAACAGCAGTTAACTTGCAACATATACACTTAATTACCAGAAAAATATAAATATTTTTTATCTGAAAATTAAAAGGGATATTTTGGTATTTTTTTGTACATTGTATGCAATATTTATTTACCAAATGGATGTTTTATAAATAATCTCTTAAAAAATGCTTAAAGATTCTGAAATTATGAACCGGGTTGAAAACGTTATCCGGCACAAACAATACAGTAATAAAACAGAAACAGCTTATACCGACTGGATTTACAGATTTATTACATTTACCGGCCGCAAAAATCCAAATAATTTAGGTGAACAGGAAATTAAAAACTTTCTTAGATTCCTTGCTGTTGAAAAGGGAGTTTCAGAATCAACCCAAAACCAGGCATTAAATGCCATAGTGTTTTTCTATAAATACATACTTCAAATTTCAATAAAAAGCAGTGAATTGATGAATATTCATTCCGGGAAAAAATTGCCTTTGGTTTTGGAACGCGATAAAATTCAAAAAATATTAGACCAGTTAAACGGTGAAAAAAGATTGATGGTTTCCCTTTTATACGGAAGTGGATTACGTTTAATGGAATGTCTGAATTTGCGGATAAGAGACATTGATTTTAAATTGAATAAATTAATTATTCGCGATGAAAAAGAAAATACGGAAAGAAAAACCATTCTTCCGAATATATTGAAACCGGCTTTAAAAAGACAGGTTGAAAAAGCAAAAATAAAGTTTGAAGAGAACAACACGCTCAAAGAATTTTCGGGAGCACCAGTATCTGAAAGCAATAAAAAAAAATACCCAAAAGCCTGTAAAAATTGCGATTGGCAGTTTATTTTTCCCTCGGTAAAACTTAGGGAAAATCCATTTACTAAAAAACTGGTACAATACCATAAACATGCAAGCTATTTGCAAAAAGCAATAAAAACTGCAGTGAAAAAATCAAAAATTAACAGGAATGTTTCCTGCAATACTTTTCGTCACTCTTTTGCAGCTCATTTACTTGAGGATGGTTATGATGTGCATGCAGTTCAGGAATTACTTGGGCACAAAGATGTTCGTACTACAATGAAATACAACCAGATACTTAACAAAAACAGGTTAAACGTACACAGTCCGCTCGATTTTTAAAATTGTTCTATTGAATTTTAGCGCCAATCGCGCTGATTTCGAGATATGGGTTGGAAATCAGACCCAGCATATCGAGGCCGAATGAGTCCATACACTGCAAGTTGGCTTCCACCCAAACGTTGTAACAGGAGGCAAATTCGCCATACGTTTTTTCGATAAAATTAGCAGCAAAATACATTAAAATGGGCCGGAAAAGGATTTAATTCTGAACCGAACCCTTTTGCAAAAACTCGCGGAATTGTTCGGTTTTTGTCATCGTTTTTTGATTTTACCCCAAGAATAACAAAATATATGTCAGTTAAATTGCAATCCGGTCAAAATTCAAATTCCCGGCTTTCGTCTTCGAATAAAAGAACCTCTTCGCATGAAAGCGATGCTTTACTTTTACATTTTCCTGCATTCACTCCCTGAATTTTTCCCTGACCGATTTTAAGCACTACACCTTTCAAAATCAATTCAAGATGAACATCGAAATCAATGGTGGCCAAATGCATTTCGCCTAAATTAACTTCAATTTTCGGATGATGTTCTGAAACAACGGTGTGTTCCACCAGCGGAATCAGAAAGGTATTTTCGTCTCCGTATTTTTCCATGTCAAGGTATTGACTTACTTCTTCATACTTTTCCCAGGCTTTCTCCAGGATAGTTTTCAAGGGAACATTCAAAAGTTTTGTGCAGTTTTCAGAAATTTCATCCTGTATTTTCTGCCACTGAAAAATTTTTTCCTTCCGTTTGATTTCCTGTTTAAGGTTATCAAATTTTGCATTTTTTTCCAATGCAGAGAATTTTTCAGAAAATATGTTATTCTCCCCGAGAAGATGGTTGATGGTTATTTCTTCGTATTTCATTTTTTACGGCTTTAATATGGTTGACGAACCTAAATCCTGAATGTATTTAATCCGAAGTGATGAATCAGCAAGTTTGTTTCCATGCACGTTCAAAATTTGCCTGCCCGCTTCCCAAACAGGCTTATACGTCACAAGATTTTTCTCCGGCAAGCGATTTCTTCCGGTTTTTGTTTTTTTTAACCGGTAGCCGACAAAACCCCCAAAAATTGCAATAGCGAGGAATCCGCCAAAAAATAGCAAAAGCGAAAATTGTTTTTTCCGGGAAACGATTAGGAAAACCACGTCACCCTCATTTACGCGGGTTCCGGGAGGCGGCTCCTGCTTAATTACAGTATTTTCGGGTCGGCCTGAATTTTCATAATTCAGCTCATAATTTAACCTGTTTTCTTTTAACACACGAATTGCTTTTTCCATCTTCATGGAAATTAAGTCAGGGACCGTTACCCTAAAATCACGAATTGAAACAACCAAATCTACTCCGGTGTTTTCCATGACCACTGTTCCGGCCTGAGGCGATTGTTCCAGTACGGTGCCAGGTTCCCTTTCATCAGCCAACCGCTCGGAAATTTGTCCGGTTCCTAAATTTGATTCTCTCAATATTGCCTCGGCTTCCGCGATATTCATTCCGGTTACATTTGGTACTTCCACCCTTCGCCGGGGCGGAGGACCAAGGGAAACTTCCAGGTTAATTTGCGTACCCGGATCTACCAGCATTTCCGCTTCGGGAAACTGACCAACAACCATTCCCGGGGAATCATCAGAGTAAACTTCATTTATTTGGCCCGGAGCGAGCCTGTCGTTAGGCATGCGCGAAACAGCGCGATCCAATTGCATTCCAACGTACTGAGGCACGGAAACCAATTCAGGCTGATAAACGATTTCAGCAGAAATAAACTGATTAGTATTACCAGAGGAATAGTAAAATGAGAAACAAGCAAAAAGAAAAAAAAACGGGACTAGTTTTAATAAAACTGGCCATGGAGTTGGTTTTCCGGCTTTATATTCAGCCTTCATTATAAACCAAATTTAACAACAATACAATTTCGGGAAAAAATTTATTCCAGCCGCATCATTTTCCCTTCTTTTTCATATTCTTTCTGAATGCCTTTCAGAAGGTCTTCCTGCGAAATGGTTTTCGATTTCTTTTGCAATGTTTGCAACCCGGCAAACTGAATGACATTTACGATGTTGGCGCCGGTTAAATGATATTTTCGGGCTATTTCATCCATGTTCACTTTTTTGTCGAGTTTTGCAATAGAAGGAAGGTAATTTCTCCAGAGTTGAAGTCGTTCGGAAGTATCGGGATTATCGAATTCAATGACGGAATTGAACCTGCGGGTAAATGAGGCATCAATATTCGACTTCATGTTGGAAGCCAAAATGACCAACCCAGCGTGCGATTCAATACGCTGCAGCAAATAGGAAACCTCCTGGTTGGCATATTTATCGTGGGCATCCCGAACGTTGGTGCGTTTTCCAAAAATGGAATCTGCCTCGTCGAAAAACAAAATCCAGTCTTTGTTGGCGGCTTTATCAAAAAGTTTCGAAAGGTTTTTTTCGGTTTCGCCAATGTACTTTGAAACTACCATTGACAGGTCTATTCGGAACACATCGCGCCCTGTGTATTTTCCCAGAAGGGAGGCAGTTAAAGTTTTTCCTGTACCCGGGGGACCATGGAACAATACACGGAATCCTGGCTTGATTTTCCCACGCATTTTCCATTCATTCAGCAATTTATCATTAAATTTCAGCCAGGTTTCAATCTCTTTTATTCCGTCCATAGTTTTTTCTTGCAGAACCAAATCGGCCCAATTGAGATCCGTTGTAATGCGTTCGGCAGGAAAATCATTGCTTAACCGGGGTTTTGAAATTTTGCCATTGATAAATAAATCTACATATTCCTCATCCATTATCAGGCGTCCGCTCATTTTGGGCTCTCCGTGTCCGGCAGGCTCAATGGATAATACACTTTTTTTGGCAAACAAATGAACTTCTTCAAAATAACGGGAAATTTCTGTGCGTTTTTCCACATCATTCCCGGCCAGGATAAATAGTACAGTTTCACCGGTTGGCAATATGCCACGGTGGTTTTTGCCTTTAACACCGCCAAACTCGGGAAAATCGCCGCCATTAGGCAGGTAATAAGAAATTACCGAGCGAAAAAAACCGGGATCGAAATGTGGTACAAGCGCCAGCAAAAGGATAATTATTTCCTGAGTGGAAAGATTGTATTCCCTGATAAACTCATTCAATCTGGTATTGCCTGAATTTTCGAACCTGAATTCAGGAATTTGGGATTTGTTGCCTTTCAATTCTGTTTCAAGCCGGGCATTAATTACATTACGTAAAAAATGAAGCGCTTCAGAGTTACTCATTTATTTTCTATTGAAATCATTCTTATTTTTTATTTGGCTGATTCACGCGTTGTATTTATATTCTTAATCGACCTTTTGATTAAAAATGATTTTACTTTGGTGAGATCATTTGTAACTTCCATTTGTTGTAAATCTTTGGTTTGCGGATTCACCATCAACTTTGCCGTATCATTTCCAGTCTGGGGGATGGCTGTAACTGCTGGCGAATCTGTAATTGTATTTGCCTGATTATAAGGAATTGCGGATAAATTTGTTTCTTCCCTTGCCGGAGTGGCTTCTTTCTCTACCGGCGCAGCATTTTCCAGTACCGGTTTATTCTTTATGCTTTCCTGAACTCTTGCCATCTGTTTAATATTGAGCGCTGCTGTGCTGGTCTTATCCTTTTCCAATGCTTTATCGGCTAAATTTTCAGCCTTTTCATTGTTTCCCAACAACAAATTCGAGGTACTTACCTGAACCAGGTCTTCAGTTGTGGAAGCCCTTTTTTCCAATTTTGTAGTTAATTCTTGCATTTTCTGAACCGCCACAGAATCTTCAGGATCATCTAGTACCTGATTTTGCCACTTTGTCAATTCAATTTTATCGTTTGATATGGTGATTTGCGTAATGCTAGGGTAACCAATCATTACAATTGGAATAAAAAAGAAAAAAAGCAGTTTTGCAATCTGTTCTTTTTTAATGATGTAATACAGCAATCCGATACTCAAAATCAGAAATAAAATTACACCAAGGATGAGGAGGGTTATTTCGTACAATAGTAGTCCGTCTAATAAATTTTCCATTGTTATAATATTTTATATTTCAATTAATTAATAAAAAATGAAATTTTATGTATCATTTTAATACCACAATCTGACAATCTCCTGATTTAATTTATATTATTTCCGACAAAACAAACAAAACACTGGTTCTCAAAATGGTAATTTATTCTTCTCCTGAAAAAGCAGATACCAAATCATTCAAAATGTATTTTGATCTTGAATCACCTGTTTTTTGATAACCCCAAAAAAACAGGCCGCCGTTTGAACTTGTTATTGAATTTTCTTTTTGTGCAGCTTTATTATTTTTTAATAGTTTTAGCGCAGTTTCATGTTGTTTTTGATTTTCATAAATATAAATTGTACAAAGAACATCTTCATCTATGACTTCATAACCAATAGCATACAAAGCAGACATTTCAGTTGCAGAAGGTATTGCTTTAATTTCTTTTAGAGGTTTGGAGAAGCTTCTCATTAAGTGTTTCACTTTCTCTTTTTCATGTTCTAAATAGTTTGACATTTTATTTGAATTTAATTTATTAGGTTCCGTATTCCCCTTTATCTTTTGTGAACAACTAATAAGCAATAAGCTGATCATAAAGCAAAATCCAATTTTTTTATAAGTATCCATCAGCTGCAGCCCAGTCTTTGTTTTTTGTTTCTGTTATAAAATCAGTCCAATCGGAAGCACTTTTAGCAGCAACAAATGTGTTTTCCAGTGTTTCCATATCGCCATCGAAATAAGCACCTGCTACTACAGCTTCTCCGACTAAAGTAACAAGTTTTGTAACAGTTGTCCAATTATTTTGATAGTTTGTTCGTCCTGCAATATTTATCCCATCTGCATTACAAACAAGTCGCGTAAAGTATTCTGTAACTCCTTCGTTTAAAGGTTGACTAACACCTATTAATTGATCAGAAGAATATTTATGTGTTGCTTCGTGTACCATAGTACCCGGGTTACCACTATTTTGTTCAATCCAAACACGACCTGCACTATCTACAAAACCATTTATACTTTTTGTTGCCCAAACAGTAGCTCCATAATGATGTTCTCCGGCAATATTCCAATTTGTTGTATCAACAACAGCAACAAATCCTTCAATTTTTCGGCCGGCTGCAACCCCACCACTTACATAAGCCGAGAGATGAGCCTGAATTGCAGCATCTGCATCTAAAGCTGAGGTATGTGATACGGTGCCAACAAATAACATTCTCAGCTTAACAATTACCCATAAATAGTAATCATCTCCCACTTCTGAACGCAGCGTATTTAAGTATGCAGCATCATTCCAAACTACATCCCTATCGGCCTGTGTTGCCAATTCGATAACCTGTTTAACCTCTTCTAAACCTGCTTCGGTTCGAACCCACTCAATTTTAGTTTTCAGATCAAATTGCAAATCATTTACGGCTTCTATGATTGTAACATTTGTACAAACATTGATAAAAAATTCTTTCCAGGTTTCTGTTTTTAATGCATCTCTTTCAGTTTGTGTTGTATTTGCATGAATTATCCAGGGCTTTATTGTTGGGTAACTAAGTTCCCAACTGGTAATCGTCATTTCTGCATTTAACCACGTAAGCTTGGTGATTAGATCAAATTGAAGATCATCGAGAGCAGTTACCATAGTAGCGTTTGTGCAAACGTCAACAAAAAAATCCATGCCTACAATGGTATTCGTTTTTAGTGAATCCCTTTCAGTTTGTGTCGTATTGGCATGAATTATCCAGGGCTGTATTGTTGAGTAACTAAGCTCCCAACTTGTAATCGTCATTTCTGCCTTCAACCATATGAGTTTGGTAATGAGATCAAATTGAAGATCATCGAGAGCAGTTACCATGGTAGCGTTTGTGCATACATCAACAAAAAAATCTCTCCCTACAATAGTATTGGTTTTTAATGAATCCCTTTCAGTTTGTGTTGTATTGGCATGAATTATCCAGGGCTGTATTGTTTCGTAACTAAGTTCCAAACTGGTGATAGTCATTTCTGCCTTTAACCAAATGAGCTTGGTAATTAGATCAAATTGAAGATCATTTAAAGCTTCAACCATGGTCTCATTGGTACAGACACCTACAAAAAAACTTTTTCCTGCAGTTGTACTTGTTTTTAAAACATCCCTTTCAGATTGAGGCGCCCCCGTTACCATTGCCTTAATCTCACTATACTCAATAAATGTAGTGCCAAATGTAGCACCTGCCTTTACCCAATCTAATTTTGTCTCTAATGGAAAACCTAAATTGTTTACTGCGCGAACCATTTCACCTACATTTAGGGCATTTGCCATTCTTGTTTTGTATGTTCTATTGGTCCTAACAGTAGCTTTCTCTCTGTCATCTAGTTCAGTACAAATCGAAATAACTTCTTCTTCAGGCACATTCCATCTATCAAGCATTTCATTTAAGCGGTCCAAATTACTCTCCTGGCCTTCTTGTTTTTGAACTGAATAACTTGGCAACGCCTGCTGCAACGTATGTGTCAGTTCATGCGCCAACAAATGTTTTCCAGAATTTGAATTAGTGTCATACTTGCCCTCATTAAAATATATATCTTTTCCGTGAGTAAAAGCTTGAGCCCCAAGTTGACGACTCATTTGAACAGCATCAGCCCCGGTATGGATATTTACTTTGCTAAAATCAGCTCCAAATCCAGCTTCCATAGTTCTTTGAGTTGCGATATCCATTTTCCGGCCACTACCTTTTGAGTTGGAAAGTTTTGATTCAATAGCAGGAGATGCAGAAACGTGTCCTTCAGATTTTGCCTGAATATCCTCCTCTTCCTGTTCTGCCAACATTTGTAAAGGTTCTTCCTCTTCTTCTTCCTGCATTTGTACTGGTTTTTCCTCAAATTTTTCTTTAACCTGTTTTTGAACAAAGGGAGACACCGAATCTTCCAGAGGTTTTTCACTAATTTCTTCCTGTTCCGAAAATTCTTCCACCCCGGAATTCTGAATAGCTGAAGTTTGAGCAGAAGGGAAAAAGGAAGAAGCGGAAGATGTATTTAGAAAAGAATCCTGGTTTTGGGTTCTTTCCATTACCTGGTCGGCCACTTTATCGGCTTCAAGTTCATATTTGCCGCCGGGTGTTCCAATATTTAGCTTTGGCTGAAAAAAGACCGAATTCCATCCGCTTCCCCGAAAAGAAGAAGAATGTGAATTCTTTTTTGTATTTTTTTCTGCATGCATCAAAACTATCCTTTAAACTAAAAATTTATACATAATTTACTCATTTACCGTCACCTCCTGCACTTCCACCATATCTACCCACCGGAGTTCGAGCTTATATTTCCCCGCTTTTTCAAACAAAGCATTACCTAATGGCCATAGTGCCGTTTTACTTTTTCGGGGCCGGATTTTCAGGTTAATTATGGTCCCGTTTTGCACCGCCAAATCCCATGCAATACTTTTCCGGTTGTTCACATATAATTCCGTTTCCGCAATTTCGAAATGAACCGGGTTGTCGCTTTCATTGGTTAAATCCAGGCCAACTTTAAAATCAGTGACCTCATTTAATTTTATGGTGCTGGAGCTCACCAGAAGTTCAATATTTAGCTTATCGTATTTCATTAAATAACTACATTGTTAATAAACCGCATAACTACAGCTCCCGCTTTGGTAATCATCATTGTTCCGCCAGGGAACATAAAAAAGGCCTGCACCGTGTTGGTGAATATCCTGCCCTGTGCGTCGGATTCGCCATCGATTTTATAACGGTTGGGAATAACCCACTCGAAGGTTCCGAAAGAGAAAGGTGCAGGCACGGCATGCCACGATGCATGATCCCGCAGACCGGTATTGTTATCGTTAAACGGAAGGTAGTCGGGGTTTGGGTTGTGGAAAATAGTTGCCCCTGCAAACCGGTTAAAGTAGCCCGATACATTGGTTGCAGGCCCCGGAACCTCGAGCCACTGGGTGCGCCCGAAGTTCACATTCAGCGGGTTCACCACTACATCGGTAATCATGCAGGCCCCGGCGGTTCTGGCAGGAATTGCATCATTCCTGTTCACCGTCATGGACAAGGCATTGGGCGCAATAACCGTCATAGGCACAACGCGTGTTCCGCCCGGTGTGGTTACCGTAATGGTGGGTGCAGTTGCTGTGGGCGGCGCTTCCCAAACAATATTGGAGCCGGTATTTAGTCCGATGATGTGGCCGTGGGAAACTGTCCACGTGCCCGAAGTGTTGGCCGTGAACCGGACGCGCTCTCCCACCCCAACCGTTGTAAGGGTATCGGGCGTTCCGTCAGGAGCGCTTTTAATGGTTTCCGATGTTACCACAGGTGGCGCAGTGGGTGGCGGCACAACCGGTACCGGCGGCGGAAGTACAGGGGCTCCGCCTGTGTATAAAGCATTCAACGCCGACATAGTATTCGGGCCCAAAACCCCGTCAGCCGATAAAGATGATGCACTTTGGAAATCCATCAAGGCGCGGCGTGTTTCATTTCCGAAAATACCGTCGGCTCCAAACTGGGGGAGCAAAAAACCGGCATCTATCAAAGCTTGTTGTATTAGAGAAACGGCAGCGCCAGAATCGCCAACCCGCAATAATCGTTCATTATCGTAAACGGCTTCCAAATCGGCATTGCCCGAAAAACGCGCTGCTGTCAAATCGTGTCCGTCGCCGATGGTCATCTGCAATTTGGCGGGTATCATTCCCTTTTGCTGAATGGTGTGTGTGAGCTCATGCGCCAAAAGGTGCTTGCCCTCTTTCGACTGTGGATTGAATTTTCCTTTGTTGAAATAAATATCATTTCCGTGGGTGAACGCCTGAGCGCCCAGTTCTTTGCTCATCTGTTCCGCTGTGGAGTCGGTATGGATATTTACATTTCTAAAATCGGCGCCGAAGCCACTTTCCATTTCATTGCGGGTAGCAGTATCTAATTTGTTTCCACTTCCTGGGTTGTTTTTTAATTTGCTTTCTGTGTATGGATTAACGGCGGTTTGTCCGTTCAGACTGGCCTGCACTTCTTTCTCCTCTTCCTCTGTCTGTCCGGCAATATAGGCTTCATCTTCGGGCTCTTCCACGGCCTGTCCCTGCTTTGCTTGGAGTTCTTCCTCTTCTTCAGCAGGCTGCATCTGCGCCATTTCTTCTTCCTCCTCCTCTGCCTGGGCCTGCACCGCTTCCTCCTCTTCTTCTACCTGAGCCTGAACGGGTTGTTCTTCCTCTTCCACCTGCATTTGGATATTTCCCCATTGTTTTGCCTGCACTTCTTTCTCCTCCTCATCCAGCTTCTGTACCAACGGAGTTATTTCACCTGCAAGCGGTTTTTCCTGCACCAGCCCGTATTGGTTTGCAAAAAAAGCAGAATTTGATGCACCGAAAAACGCGCTGGAACCGGATTCGGTATGATTCACCACTTTATCGGCAACTGCATCGGCTTCCATCTCGTATTTATCGCCCAGCTTCCCAACCGACAACTTTGCCTGCAAGCCTAAAAAGCCGGAACTCCTGCGAGACGAAAAAAAGGGCGATTTTCTTTTTTCCCTTCTCGTACGTCTTCTAACCCTATTTACTTTTGTGCTCATAACTCATTACCATTCAATGTACAACAACTCATTCAACCAGGGTATTTTTACCAGCGAAATATTCCACGCCAGTTTATCCAAAAGAATATCCTGTGCTTTTCGTTCCACAATCAGTTTAAAATTGCTGTCTTTTTGAACCAGTTTTCCGTTGCGTTGGAAGAACATTTGCCGCACCCCTTCGGGTGACGTATTTTTCAGGGCCGCCCACTGGCGGATAACTTCTGCTAATAATTGCAGACTTTCTGCTTTTACTTTTTCCGAAAGCAGACTTTCCTTTTCCACAGACATTTTCAAAGGCATTCCGCATAAAAACTTTTCAAAAACAAGGTTACCTTCAAAAAAATCATCGCTACCAGTTGCCAAAAAATGAAGCGTTTGAATAGCCACATGCACTGCTGAATTTTTAATTTGCCCCTTCTCATTTAAAAAGTCAACCGCTTTAAAAAAGGTTTTCAGAAACGGATGGATTAAAACCAGCCCGGCATTCTGAACTGCGATTTCACCTTCCTGCTTTTCAAAAAATGATTCCAATTCAATCTCATTTTCCTTGAGCGATTCATCCAAAAAATCCGCTTCCTTTAAATCTGTTTTTTTTAAATCTGCAATATTAAATGGAGCAAAAATAATATCAGTTAACTTTTCCTTATCATCGTCTGAAATCCAATCTGTTTTATGAAAGAGGTCAGTTAAATGGGCATGTAGCATACTCGATGATTCTTCATTTATTTTCTGAATAAATTTTCCCAGTGAATCTTTGAAATCATTTGCAGCCAGCAGTAATTTTCGCTTTTCTCCGGTGGTTGAAATTAAAAATAAAAGCTTAAAAAAGTAGTGACGCGATATTGAAGGCAGCCTTTGTAATAAAGTATTAAAATGTGCTTCAGCATTTTTAATTTGAGGGTTCAATTTCAGTAAAAAAGCTTTTATCAGAATATTATCTAACTGAAAAACAAAACGTTCAGATGCCCGGTTATCCGATTTCAGCAATTGGGTTAAGCGTTTAAAAAAAATCTCGTTATCGAGACCTTTTTCCCAGTTTGAAGGTTGTAAAAATTCACTTACTTCCTCTTCGGTTCCAAACCACGGAAGATGGCCGTTTTCAAGGAAAAACAAAAAAACTTGTTCGCGATTTTTATCTGTTGGAAGGATTTCAACATTTTCGTTTACATAATCATTACTGATTTTTCTTCCTGAAAAACCAATTTCTGATTCAATTTTTGCAGCAAACTGCTTAACAATTTCTGATTCCAGGGTAGAAAAATAATCATCCCGGAGGGTGGCAATTTTCAAGTTTAACGAATCAATGCGCGCCACCCTACCGGTTTGATTAAAGTCATCAAGTGTCTGTTCAAGTTTTGGAAAAACATTAGTCTCCAAAAATCTGCCGATTTTATTTTTGATAATATTTGCAGACTCAAGGCTACCTGTGTTTACCTCAACAAACACCTTTTCTATTCTGTGAGTAATTGCGTTCAAATTATACCAGATTATTATCTAAAATTAATCTTACATGTTCTTCCAGAATTGCTTTACCGGCAACTTTTTCGACCCAGTTTTCCATAAAAGCACGCAACGATTCAGGCAATTTTATTTCGCGCTCCCTGAACTGCTGCAAAATGGATATTATTTGCTCAAACAATCTTGCCAGAATTTCTTTTGAATTCTCCAGAACCTCATTTTCCTGGCAGCCCAAAACGTTATAAAACAACTGAAGTTGCAAAACAAACAACTGCAACAAATGCTGATACTCTTTACTGTCCCGATTCCCGGAAAGCTCAATAATCATATGTGAAGTTTGAGTCAACAGCTCGACGAAAAGTCCAGGTAATTTTTCATTATTTTTACCTGAAAGGAAATTTTCCAAATCGTTCAGTACGCCTTCCTTAAATTCATCGGTGCCTCCATAAATCTGACTGGTTGACATCCAAATGGGAACCACAAAATTGGAACCTGGCAAGTTCAGTCTTTGCAGGGTTTCCAAATCCTTCAATATAGCTTCCCTGGTTATTTGCATGCAATTTTCAACCGGTTGAGTATTGAATGAAACCACTTCGGTTTGGTCTGAACCGCAGAATTCACTGTTTGCCTGTAATGCCAAACGCCAGGTTGTCGGGCTGTCAGGCCGGAGATCAATTACAAACGGTGTGGTACCGGTTCTTTCGAATTTTTCACCGTTTATGTTCCAGACAAAAGTGTTTGCTCCGGTTGACTGGTTTGTCAGAATCAACTGGTTTCCAACCTGATTAGGTTCAAATTTGGCAACCGGCACTTCATGCACAGTAACCACAATTTCCGAAGGTTTGCCGTTTACAATAAATGTGTGTTCACCTTTTCCGGCCTTAGCAGGAATGAACACAAAATTTCCGTTTTCATCCTTTTCTACTCCCGGTCCTTCAACAGTTGCAGTTGCACCAGCGGTGACCACATTAAACTGATGCGGAGACTCGTCATTTTCACAAAAGTCACTGCCATCCAGATGCACTTCTATAATAATTTCAAAAAGTTGAATTTTGCGTTCTGCTGTGGCTGTACATACACCATTTGATGCTCTAACCTCCAGCTTTACTGTAACAGAATTATCCTCATTGTCAGGCAACTCCGTGTACCTGTGTTTTGGACTTTTCTCGGTTGAAGTTGGACTTCCATCGCCAAAGTCCCACAAAAAGAAAGCTCCATCAATTTCTCCAAACGGTTCAAAGGTGATTTCCAGGTTTACCGGAGCTCTTTCAGGTGCTTCGAAGCCAACCTGCGGAGCTTTAAAAACCGTCAGTTCAGCTTCAGTAACCTGCTGGTTCACGGTAAATGTAATTTTTTCACCCAGCAAATCTTCGGGGAACACAGACGGATCGAAAACCAGTTTTTTGTCTTCGATTGTCATGCCCGGAACTTCCGGGTTTGACCGGATTTCACCATCTTCGGGCGAAACATCAAAGCGAACTTCGGTGTCCTGCCCCAGGCAAATTTTATCTTTTTCGAGTCGCAGTTGGGCTGGCGGTTTCTGAATGATAAAATTCACAGGAGCGCAATCGGAACAGCACAAATAAGGCAATGAGAAATCGGCAATTACCGTATTGTTTGGAATTTCTGCAACAGCCTGAACTTTTCCAAAAAGACTGGAACGTTCTTCAGCAATCAGTTTTTCGATTCTCGTAATTTCATCTTTTGACCGATTTTCCTTTCTAAGAAGGTCGGTATATTTTTCCAGTTCAGTTATGCGATTCGAAGCATCTTTAACCGAAAAAGCTTTGGTTTCGGTAATTCTCAGGCTTTCAACCGAACTTAAATGGGTTAGATTTTCAACCCTGCTTAAATTGCTCAGATTTTCGTCTCGTACAATTTCGTTCTGAATTTTGTTCAGGTAAACCAGAATAAACGTTCCTCCCGGTTCAACCCCGGCTTTGTGTTCCAGTCCGTGATGATGTTTAATAAATTCGGATAACCTGAGCCTGACAATTATATTTTCCTTTCGTTTGTTGATTTCTTCCAGCAAAATTTCAAGTTTTTTGGCCGAGCAGCAAATCCCGGAAAGATGTGTAATCAAAACTCCCATCAGCGATTTCAGGTTCGATGAAAGATCGATGTTTTGGTATCTGACCTTGAGCTTGTCAACCAGTGCACACAGTTCTTTCAGCGTTAATTTGTATGTATCAACCTGTGCAACACTCACATCAACCAGCACATTTGGCATACGTTGCGAAAGCACATGTGTGTAAGCCATTAATTCTATGGACTGGTCTAATATAAATTCCTTCATATCAGGCTGTTCTGCCCAAACGGCCTGATCTACATTTTCGGTTACCAGCTTATTTGCTCTGGCAATAATATCGTTTACCGAACCTCCCTGTGTTTCCTCGAAAGCAGTTTTCATCAAAACTCCCAGGGCATTTTCTTCGGTTACCAGGTTGTCGGGAATCACGTTGCTCTTTGCAGAATAGGCACTAAATATTTTCTGATCTTTCGATTGTTTTTCGGCAGTGGTTTTTGAGGCATCCAGATTGGTAAGTATTCTTCTCGTATCCGATGTTTCGCGTGTCGCACCGGTAAGCAAATTTAAAGTGGATTCATGCGTTTTTCTTTTTGCAACCAACGATTCTTTCACATTTTTTCCCGGCTCAGCCGTATTAAATCCTGAAAACAATTGTGAAACTTCGGCCAATACACACTCCTGTTCGGCAGTCCAGGCCCGCAGCAGCATGTTCAAATCTTCAAATTCACATTCGTAATCGTCTATATTCAGATTTTCAGTATTCACATTTATGGAAAGTGCTTTTACATCGAATGCCAGTCCGTGACTTTGTCTTAAATCGATTATTTCTTCCAGCGCCGTTTTGTAATTTTTCCCCTGGTGGCCTTCAATTCGTAAAAAGTCGAACCGGTCGGTATTGAAATTCAGCGGCTCCTGAATTTGCGGAAGGCCGGACAAATTCTCGCGGTGGTAGCTCAGGTTTTTGGTATGACTGAACTTTTCGGTTTTCAGAAAATCCCACACTTTTAACAATTTTTCATCCACTCTAAAATAGAATGGAACTGACCGGAAACTCAGTTCGGGCAATTTGTTGGAAGGCGTAATTTTAACTTCGCCTGATTTTGAACCGTAACCGCCCACCATTTCAAACAAGCGCTGAATCAGGCTCCGGCATTGGTTCAGTTTGCTCAATCCGCAGGTTAGTGCCGGTGATTTGTAAAAAAGATGGCGGTTCTGTTTTGGCTCAACATTCACCTCGTCAAGGTTCCCCAAAAGCAAGTGTTTTGGAAATGCATTGATGTCGGGAAAACACTCTTCTTTTAACGAAAGCAGCAAACAACGGATTTCATTCCACGTATCCACCAAATCTTTTACCAAATCGTACCGGTACTGAAAATCGAACGGAACATTGGCCTGCGTAAAGCCAACCCATTTTTTTAGGTTTTCGGGGAGTTTATTAAATTGGTTTTTAAGCGGTTCAAGTTGCAATAAATTACCAAATCCGGAATAGAGGTCAGCCATTCCGTTTATCAGATTTGTCGGCAGATTAGTGCTGTTTATTGCCGAGTGATAAGCCTGTTTCAGTGCACTGTAATTGGCCGTATTCAATTGGTTCAGCACCACCCGGCGCACTGCCAGTTCAGGTAAAATAGTAAACTTTTGGGCTACATCATGTTTCGAGAAAATGGAGTCGTTATTGGCAATATAGTCTGCATCATTTTTGGAAACCAGCAAAATACGCAGCCTTGCCACCTGTTCCACACCCTGGTTGTCGCAATCAACAGTTGTGCATAAATCTCCCTCTTTGGCATACGATTCAAGGTAAAGCAGAACAGTTTTATCTTTCAGGTTTTCGAAAGATTCCAAAGGTGTGGAATTATCAACCCCTTCGGGGAACAGTTCCCACATTTCAATAAGTTCCGTTGTTGTTTTGCCGTCAACGGTTTTTACCCGCCGAAAAAACGGATAGGCGGCAAATTTGTCTTCAAATTTCCGGAAATGGGTTAAAGTCTGCTCTTCCAGTTCAATGGATTTCAACCCGCCAGCCGAAACCGGTTGCCTCAGGGTAATCAGGTCGCCATCGGTAGTTACGCCCACTCCCTGTGTGATGGTTATACTTTTTTCAGTAACATTTTTTAGTTTGAAACCGCAAACAGTTCCCACTCCGTGAAGAAAAGCACGCGTCATCCGGTCCTGGTCCTCAAAATAGCTGATGAACCCATTTAACTGGTCCTTCGTTAAAACCTGATCATCCACAAATGTATGGTACCGCGTAGTAATTTCGGTTAATTTTGCTGCCATAGCTTTTACAATTAAAGGTTTCCAATGTTGGTGCGGCCAAGAATTATCCTGCCTTCTAACTTTTCATCTTCATCGTCGCAATCAATCAACCTTCCCGAAGGATAGATCGAATTGAGTTTATTCATTTTATCAATAAGCTGTGTTAATTTTTCTTCGTTCTGTTCCTGTTCGAGGTTTGTTTTTGATATCAGAAATTCACGGTAAGTATTTTCAAACTGAAGCATATCGTTTTCTTCATCAGGAACCTGGTTTTTGCGATGCCCCACCCAGCAAATCCGGGCCAGCACATGTGCCGGAAGTTCCTTACGAATCAGGTTTTCAAGGTAATTGCGGAAGTCGCTGTCGGCAAAACGGTATGCCCAGCCGGGCAAAACCACGGTTACACGGAAAGAATAGGGATCAACCGGATTACATCCTTCACAATCGTCGTCACAAATTGGCATAAACTGAGCAAATGGAACCGAATCTTCTGTCACATCTGGGCGAAGTAAAATATGTTCAACCAAAAATATTCCTTCTTCGCTGAACACATAAATCATAAAAAGGAGAAAATCCAGCATGGCATTTTTCAGTTCTTCCGGCGAATCGTAATACAAATACTGCCGTGCAATAACCCATTGGGCGCTGTTGGGATCGGCTTCCCGGTTAATGACATTAAAGGAAAATTTTCCGGTTTCCGAAAGCTGAACCTGCAAATTTCCGAAAATGGTTTCATCCACAATTTCTTCTTCGGCAAAAACTTTTTCAATAATTTCTTCCGTGGTTTCAATGATTTTTTCTACCGATTGGTGTAATTCCTTTTCAGCCAGCCGTGTATTGGGATAGTTTTCAGTGGCTGTTAAAATAATCTCATCCGCTTCATTCCGGATGCGCCAGCGGTAAACTTTTTTTCCGTCAGCATCCAGAAAATCATAGATTTCCACAAAAGATTCGGATAAATTTGTTCGATTGTAATTTTTGATTCCCACGAGCCGGGAAATACGCTTTTGAACACCGGACACATTTTTTGTATTCCACAGATTTTCATTGGGTTGCCGGAAATAATTGAATGCACTGCCACGCTTCATGCTGGTTTGGTCGTAATCTTTCAGGAAAGATTCTTTTGTTTGCAGAATCACTTTTTCAGCATGGACCCCATATAATTGTTTCATCAGAAAAGTATAATCGCTGAACTTTTCTGCAAAACGGGAAATGAGATGGTCCAGAATTTTGTTTTTACGTTCCACTCGGTTATCAAGGCCTGAAAATAACAGTTCGGTCAGCGCTTCATCGTCGTTTTCAGGATAGCCGGAGACCAAATCCGAAAATCCTTTGATGTCTTTTACTGCCTGTGTGAAATACGTCTTTTTCAGCTCGTTGTCAACTGAAAGCATATCTTTCACTTTTCCCAGATGGGCAAAATATGTAGCCAGCATCTGGTCGAAAAACAAGAGGTAACCTTTCAGTTGTTTGGCCTGTGCTTTCCTTTTGGTTTCCACACGCGAGGGCAGTCCGTTGGGGCCAATTCCGTAAGTGTCCGGGAAATCGTTTTGAATGGTGGTTGCTTCGCCGGTATTTAAAAATTCGCCGGCAGGAATTTCAGGTTCCATGTTAAACCGCGCCTGCTCCTGTTCGGCTTTGGCTGCCTTTTCCATTTCATCCAGGTAAAGGTCAACTTTATTGTGGTTTACATTAACCGGCAACACACTTTTGTAGTAGCTGTATGCGCTGTCGGAACAACGCACCGGTTTTTTGCCATCCTCCACACAAATGATCCATTCATCGCTGTCGTCATCAGGATTGTGGCAATCATTAATGGTAATATCTTTGATAACTTTCACCCCGTCGATGTTCATTATCAGGTTCATAATGTCTGATAAGCGAACCTCGGTGCGGAGTTGGGCATTTTTAAGTTCAACCGGATCGATAAAACCGCTTTCCAAAACCGGGCCGTCAAAAATCTGGTCGGAAGTATAACCTTTTTCAACCATCTGTTTCAGGGAATAAAACTTCAGTGACGGCGAAAAGTAGTTGTCGATGGTTCGCAAAACTTTGGCATGAACCAGTTCCTCGTCAGCCTCAGGATTCAGTTCAATGCTGGCGCAAACGGCAATGGGATGTGTCAGTACTTCGGAAATGTCCACCAAATCTTCACAGAGATTCCGATTGGCGTGGTAGCGGGTTTTTATCTCTTCGTAAATGCGATCTTTTTCATCATTAATGGCATCCTCATCAGGGAATTCATCCGGATCGAAATCATCGAAATCAACAATAACCGAATACAATCCCTGCAACTGAAAATCGGTTTTGAATGCTGCATCAGTATCTTTAAAATCATCGGAATTATACGAAAGCTTGTTGTTTTTGCAATCCACAAAAACCGTTTTTTTATACTTTTTCAGCCAGCAGTTTTTTACCCCTTCAATATCAATAAACAATTTGCGGTAATCGGCTTCGGTAACCGGCTGCGAAGGTAAAATTTGCAGGGCTTTAAAAAACTGGTCGCCAATGGCCGGTGCATTTTCGTCTTCGGGAGCCAAAATGTTTTCAAGCGGCATTTCCAGCCGGGCGCCCAAATCGGTAAGGGCATAAGCCAGCATTTCCAAAATGGTTATCCCGGGATCGTGACTGTTGTAATCGGTCCATAAATCACTGGCTAACTGCTCGATGTATTCCAGCCCTTTTTTCCTCAAAAAAGCATAATCGAGGTCGTCTCCAGTGGCCACGTTTTTAGGCAGGGTAATATGTTTGTTTATTTCTGGCATATTTCTTCGGTTTCAACGGTTTCCTTACAACTATCCGAGGCAAGTCTGAGGCCGTGCTGCCTGGCTGAAACGAGAATCGCTATCGGAGTTTCAGGGCTCACAAGTGTAAAGGATTTTTCCCCTTTTTTCATTTTTACATCCTCAACG
The DNA here is from genome assembly GCF_041687215.1 of Mariniphaga sp. NCBI lineage: Bacteria > Pseudomonadati > Bacteroidota > Bacteroidia > Marinilabiliales > Prolixibacteraceae > Mariniphaga > Mariniphaga sp. The sequence continues at coordinate 14,106 of NZ_JAWLCI010000008.1, read as the reverse complement.
TAATCAACATATTGCAACTTTTCGATATAATGGATGAGTGTACTTCGGTGCAGCGTAGTCCCAAACTCAATTTTGGCAGTTTCTTTAAATGCCCAGGGCGAAAGCAAACGGGTAATGTCTTCGTTCAGCTTTTTCAGGTAATAACTTTCATCAAAACCTTTTCTGAATTTCACGCCCAATTCAACGGTAACTTCCTCGTATTCTGGATTTGCCACCACGGCATCTACATGCAGGGTGTTCCGTTCGTTAACAAAGTTCTGAATTTCGTTGAGCGTAGCTTTGCTCACCCGCGGCTGGTAAATATCGAATACATTATTGTTTTCAATGTCTGGAATTACAATAATCAAAACGTGTCCCGGAGCAAGAAACCGGGTTATTATTTCATTTTCACCATTTGCCTTTTGTTTAATGGTGTATGATGTGTGATTCAGGCATTTTACCTTGTAAATTTTCGGGAATTGCTGAAGTATAAGGTGTTCATAATCCCAGATGGTAATTGCCCGGTTTTTGTGACGCAGCCGCTCACTTAAGCGACGGTAATATGCCGCATCCGACTCCTGTGGTTTACCGCCAAACGAAGCATAAGGTTGGGTAAGGCCTTTTACTGTGGAAACGCGCTGAACCGGCTTGGTAATGGTTTCGGCCTCCAAACCATCCAACAAATGTGATAATTCATTGCCATTATCAGAAAATTGGGCTGTAACTGCTTGTGCATGAATGGCAATGGCTTTACTCACTGCAAAGTAATTTTTATGGATTTTTGCCTTCACCCAAATAAAACCCGAAGCCAGCCGGGTGTTGTTTTTATTGGCCACTTTTGGTATTGAAAACTTTACAATGCCCGATTTCAGGAAATTATCGGTTTCGTTGGCAATCATAAAATCGCTGGTCAGCGGTTTCCAGTGGTTCTGGCACAAAACCGACCATTCCACTTTTTGTTTTCCGGTAAACGATTCGGCTTCCGGATTTTCGCTGCCCTCAAGCACCTGAACCAACAACGAAACCGTTTGGGTGGGTTCTGCTTCTTCCAATCCGATGTATAATTCACCGCCTTTGCAATAATCCGGTAAAAGGAATGTTTTTTTCTCTTCATCATCCAGAAAATCAAGCTGGTTTTTCAGGTAAAGATGTTCTTCCGCCTGCCCGAAAGGATGTTCGTGAAAAAGTTTCACATTGTTAGTCTGAAAATCTTTTTCTGTAGCACCCAGATTCATACTTGCCGAAGCCGTGTAATTGAGGCTGATGGTCTCAATCATCGGGGTATATGGCTCATTGGGAATCAACGCATCTTCATTCTCGCTGCCAAAGGCAAGGGCGTAAATCCGTGGAAAAAGGTCGTGGTAAAACGACTGGTTGAGCGACATGCGCACCGGGCCGTTTTTGCCGGTTTCATAATTTGTATTTTGAACGGAGAATTCACTGGTATAACCTTCATCAACTTTGGTAAACAGAATATGGTTGTTCTGATTAACATCCTCCCATTTAGCCTTATGCTGAATTTCAATTTTTGCTTCAAAATGGCTGTCTTCTTTTACAATCAGGTTGGCCGGTTCAGGATTTACCTGCCCCCAATTGAACACCGGCTCAACAGGTTCAATTTCCGGAATTTCAATAGTTAACATTCCTTCCAAAAATCCAAACGAACTAGCTTTGTAAATGTAGTCTGTCCGGTAGGCATAATACAAATCCACAAAACTGTCAGGTGTATTTTTCCAATTGATTTCCACATCTAATTGATCCCAGAACTTTTCAAAAAGTTCGGGGTAATTCACATAAAAATTGGAACGTTTTACCGGCTGTGTTCCAAACGGATAAAATGGTTTTTCGGCATTCAGTACCCCAATATCACTTTCCAGTTCCAGGCTTTTTACTCCTCGAACATCCACATGTATGGAGAGTGTTTTAATTTCTTTATCGAGCAATTGGCGGTATAACGAATGCCCGGCGGTTTCGCCTGTGTTAATAAGCACCCGGCAAACGGGCTGGTCTGTGTCGAAGTTTTCGCCGTGAACCTCTGAATCGTAAGCCACTACCGGTTCTTCGTCGCGGGGAATTTTAAATGCCAATTTTAATCGTGTTGAAGATTCTGACAACCCCGATGTAAAAATATCATCACCTTCATCGTTTTCAACGGTTGATTCCACAGCAAACGGCCCGAGCCAGCCTTTTTCTCCGGTGCACCAAACTTCGAGATTGTTAGTAAGCTGGCCAATATTTACAGAGGAAACTGCTTGCTGAAATTTTACATCAAGTTGCACAAAACGTTCACCCTCCTGCAGTTTTAAAACGTTTGAAGAAACAGCAAAACCAAGCCTGGCATCCTCCAATTCCGGATACTCCGCCTCTTTTCCGTTTTTTTCCACTTCGAAATACCCAAAAGGCCACCATTTAATATCATCGTTTGGGAAGTCCTCACCTTTTCCATCATAAGAATTAGCAACTTCAGCAGTTTTTATTTTGCTGTTTTCGTGGTCGTTGTAAACGCTTTTTAGTTGGGCGACTGCGGTTTTGTTGGCAATAAGTTCTTCGTTGGTTTTATAAATCCGTTTTTGTCCGTTGGCATCTTTACCGCCGTCCAGTTCGGTTCCTTCGCCTATTTGTTCTTCTGTTACTTTTTTAGCCAGTTCAAAAAGGATGTGCACCTTGTCGGGCGTTGCCGGAAGTTTTTCAATTTTCAGGATTTCGCGGTAATAAAAATCGAGGTGGCGTTTAGTGAGCCGGTTAAAACGTTTTTTTGAAAATTCGAGCAACCACACAAAACATATAAAAAGCGCCAAATGGGGCGTAATATTCTTTTCTTCGCCAACACGTTTCAAAAAATCTTCCAGTTCAATTTCGTTTTTGAAAAAGAACTCCCAGTTTCCTGAAGGATCTTCAAAATCGTGGTTACTGAAATAATTCACATGCGCCGCAAACCGATAAGCAAATTGCATCCATTCTTTCAGACTGAAATCGTTCAGTTTAACAGAACCGGGCTCCAGCGCTTCGATGAACCGTTTGTTCTGGTCGCTCCCTTCACGGGTTAGTGCAATATCTTTTCCGCAATTAGCCATAAATTATTTCCTTACAATTCGTTGCCTTCTTCTTTATAAAATGGAAAAACCATATTCATTCTCGAGTTGGTGGAACGAATGATGTAGTCAATGTTAATGAGCAAAACGCCGTTCAGTTCCTCGGTGAGATCGATGTCTATTTTTTTGACATCGATGCGCGGTTCGTGATAAAGAATAGCGGTTTTAATCAAATCAATCACATACGTTTTTAGCGTCAGATTCAGCGGACTGAAAAGCAATTCTTCGAGGTTACACCCGTAACCTGGCAGCATCACCCGTTCGCCCAGCCGTGTTGACAGTAGAATTTCCAGGCTGCTTTTGATATCCACCTCGTCTTCCAGCATTTTCACCGCCCGGCTTTCCTTGCTGAACTCCGGTGGAAAACTCCATCCTCTTCCCAAAAACGATTGATTCTCATTCATAATTTATCCTCCGATTAATACTGTTGGACACCCTGCAACTATGGTCCCGCCATGTGCAGTTACATCGCCCATCCGGGCTGCAGGCATTCCACCAATGAAAACAGTTGCCGAACCCATGGCAATACTATCGGGCGGGCCTGTGCAGACAGCCATATCTCCCACCCTTGCAGCCGGCATTCCACCAATGAGCACCGTTGGTTCTCCCGGCGGCAAAACCGGGCCCCCCACGTGGGGAACTGTTCCCGTCACCATCGGACAGGTATGCATATCTGTTATTCTCGCTGCAGGTGGCATACTTTAAATATTAATTGATTTGAACCATTGAACCTTTTACCACTGCAATGGCGCTGGTAGAAACCTCCGCACCAGCCGAACCTTCGGCCTTAAATTGTGCACCGGCTTTCAGCTCCATGTTGGTGCCGCTTTCCACCTTCATATCCGTTGACGATTTATAACTGATTTCAGTAGCACTTTCTATGGTAATTCCATTGGAATCCATCTGGATAAAATTGCCGTTTTCATCTTCCATTTTAATCCCACCGTCTTCATCGCTGATAACCAGTTTGTTTCCGTTCGGCGTTTCCACCGTCACGCTCACCTCATCGTCATTAAAGATGAACTTCATTTCGCTGCGGGTAACAAAACCCTTTTCGTGATTGTCATCGGCTGCAGTGAGCGGAGCAGGTTTGGTACTGCTGTTCATCATTCCCAAAACCACTGCATCGTTTGGATTGTCATTAATAAATCCCACAATCACTTCATCTTCAATTTCGGGTCGGAAAAATGAGCCCCGGTTTTCTCCGGCATCGAGTGTTGCAATTCGTGCCCAGGTTCCTTCTCCTAGGCTGTCAACCACAGGAAGGCGTACCAAAATACGATCTTCACCGTCCGGGTCGTTTTCCAGTTGGGTAACAATACCGATTTGCAAACCACTCACAGCCGCCGCCAATCCTGCAGCAGGTAAATCGTTAATTTCGAATGTTTCGGAAAACCATTTAGGGTTAATACCAAACTGGGCATCCACTGTCCAGTTTCCTTCGGTAACCTGATGGCGAACAGCAGAAATAAATACACTTCCGTTAAACCGTTCGCCTACGCCTTCCATATTTAATAACGTATTAGGCTTCACTGCCGGAATTCCCTGGAATTTCACCCGGCCCCTTATTTTTGCCAACTGATTAAACAAGGCTTTTGAATTGGCCCATTCCTGCAATGCAGAACTGTCTCCGCCACCGTTTTTCAATTCCAGGTTTTCCAAACCAACCACCTGAGCCAAATCATCCGGGGTGAGGTTTCCGTTTAGTTCCACACCCGGGTTGTCGGCTTCCGCTTCCAGAAATTCCTGGTCGGATGCGTTCCAGCCATAGGAAGTCACTTTCTGAAACTGGTTGCGGGCATCTATTTCTGCATCAAAATCGAGCAGTGTGGCGCCAAACGCAACCGTTTCAACAGGTTCCTGTCCTACATCCGGTTTTTTAATCGTAATTTTTCCGTCGTCCACCACACAGATTTTGCCGTTGGCCTGCGCCCTGGTCACCAGGAAATCCCAGTCGGAAACATTGTACTGAACCAGTTCCTTGTGCGTCACATTTGTGCTTTCCACATCCTTTTCCAGTCCGTAACTGTCAATGATTTCTTCAAAAACATCGCTGTCCGAACTTTCGTAGAAGTATTTGCTTTTCCGGCCAATGGTAAGTTTTACTGCCTTGTCTTTACATTCCACAATTAGAAAAGCCTGGCTTGGCCTGATTTTCAGACTGTGTTTTATTACAATGCCCTTAAATATGGTATCCTCTTCGGAATGGTAACCGGCTTTTATTTCGATTTCCTTACCCGGAACAAATAAATCCTGGTTGCTCAGTTCAAAATCCTGCGCAGACGGATCACCATCGCGCAACACAATTTTTGCCGTTGGAATGCGATTTACTTCCTTTTCAACCACAATGTTCAATACATGGTAGCTGCGTGAAAGTTCTTCACCTTCCACCAGGATTTTGTATGTTGCCAAATCCGCCGAACGTGCAGTATTTATAACTCTTTCGGGCATAATCAGGAACTTTTTTCAATGGGTGGAAAAAATATTCTTTGGCCAACTTCCAACTTTCTGAAATTGGTTATGCGATTGGCTTTTGCCACCTCAAGGTAATATTTCGAATCGCCGTAAATGCGGTAAGACATAAGCGGAAGCGTGTCGCCCTTTTTTACTTCCCTCACATGGGTTAAATCGGGCGAACTGTTGTTTTCCATGGCCACGCGAAGGTCGTCTTCAACAAAACCTTTGAATTTGGCTCTGGCTGTTGCACGCAGTGGAGTACCGTCGGGTTTGAACAGTTTGAACGTGATATCCATTTCCGAGAGGGTTCCTTTAAAAAGCAGTGTTCCCCAGGAAATGATAAGGTAGTTTGGTTTGTGTTCATCGCCGTTATAATCGAACACCACTTTTTTAAAGTGTTCAATGTCGTCAATCACACCTCTGCCTTCGTCTTTAAAAGTTTTATCATCAGACGTTCCTGCCGAGCCGTAATCGGTTAATACCCCAGTTCGATCAAACACAAAATCAAGTTCCAAATCTTCGGGCAATGCCCGGTTAAACCTTGGTGCCGTTGCGCTGGTTCCCGAGGCCTGATCGTCGTTCTGTTCAATTTTATATTTATACACATAATTCTCAGGATTCAGTAAGGTTCTGAATTCCCCGTCAGCCACTTCTTCCGAGAATTGTTCGTCGCTGAAAGCCTTTATTTTCAACTTTGTAAGTTCTCCGCTCATTTTACCGCTCCTCCTTTTTTGAAAGGATTTCAAGTACCTGCTCCACGCAAGCTGCAATCAAATCATCGCGTTCGCTCCGTTTTATTTTTTCAGGATTTTGGGAACGCGGCTTTTCATCCACATTAATTTTGATGTGCAACTCTTTAATTTCGATGGGCATTTTTACTGAATATTAAAATAGTTGTAAACCAGCTCGATGGTTTCGATGGCAATTTTGCTTTCCTCTGCATTCAAATCGCCAACTGCCCATTTTACCGGCCAGGCGTGTACTACATTCCAGGTTATCAGCGGTTCGTGTTCTTCATTCAACAGACTGATGGTGAGGTCTGTAGGCATAATATCAAATCCTTCCACAGCGTCTCTGCACCATTTAATCAAATCGGAATTTACGAGTACACCGCGTTTCAGCACCAAATTCGGAAACTTGGTGCGTACCGGCAATTTATGCTTAAACCTGTTTTCACCCCCTTCGGCTATCTGTTCGGTTTCGAGTTCAATGTTCAAACCTGCCACCGACTGGAATTGAAATTCGCCTTTGATATTGTTGAATTCAACCCTGAAATGATAGCCTAACGGAGGATAGTAGTTAGCCATTATTATTCATTTTGAATAGTTAAACCTTCGTGAACGATTTCCATGCTTTCGATGGCCACTTCGTTGCCGTCGGCCTTTAAATCGGTTGATTGTACTTTGGCCGGCCAGGCATTTTTCACTTTCCAGGTAATAACCGGTTCATGTTCTTCGTTCAGCAAACTGATAGTAATATCGCGCCGCTCTATGGTATTGAGTTTTACGGTATTCCACCAGTTAAAAAACTCGTTGTCGGTAGCAAATGTGCCCCGTTTCAGCGTAATGTTGCTGTATTTTTGCATTCCGGGCATCTTAATTTTTGAATACTCAGGGCTGGCTCCGTCGCGGTATTCCACAACTTCGCTTTCAACATCCAACCCCGACACTTCAGTGAACCCGATTTTTGTTCCGCTCCACTCCACCTGGAAATGAAACTTAACCAATGGATATGCTGTTGCCATAATTTATTGTTTTAATAGTTTACATTAATTGATTAGGATTCCTGCATTTTGTGAGAAAATTTCAGGATGATGAATTCAGCCGGACGAACCACTGCCATTCCGATTTCAACATTCATGTAGCCGTTAAGAATGTCTTCGGCAGTCATGGTTTGTCCCAGGCCAACCCGCACATAAAATGCCTGTTCCTGTTTGGCTCCGGCCAGCGCACCTGCCCGCCACTGCAAAGTCAGGAAGTTTTCAATCATTGCCCTCACTTTCACCCATGTGTTGGCATCGTTTGGTTCGAATACAAACTGGGAAGTAGCTTTTTTAACCGATTCTTCCACCATGTTAAAAAACCTGCGTACAGGAACATAACGCCATTCGTTGTCGTTTCCGGCAAGCGTGCGGGCGCCCCAAACCAGTGTTCCTTTTCCGGTAAAAGCGCGGATAGCATTTACTGATTTTCCAGCTTCGGTATCCACATTCAGACTTTCCTGATCTTCGTGTGTTACATTAACCACTGGAGCCTTAACGGCTGTGATACTAACATTTGCAGGAGCTTTCCAAACTCCGCGCTCGCGGTCAACCATGGCATAAATCCCAACTACGGCTCCACTGGGCGGTAAAACCACTCCCTGTTTCCCGATTGCATTTACAATTCCTTTATAAACAGCATCCACTTCCTGCAAATTGTCCGTTCTGCTTTTTCTTACAGCCTCCAGTTCAGCATAAAAATCAGCAACAAGTTTTTCAGCTTTTCCAAATAAAGCTTTAAAATAAGGTGCTGCACTCAATGCCGTTGAAGGAGTGACATAAATATCATTTTTATGATCTGCTGGATCGGAAAACGTCAATGGACTGAAATCCGTTGTAAAGTCATCAGAAATTAAAGGATTGTCCCATGCCGGCGATTCCAGTGCTGCATCGCTTTCTGCTGCCTGACTGTAAAAATTGTAATCGTACAGTATTTTTAAAAGGTTATGGAATTTTGAGTCGGCTTTAACCTGCTTTTCATGAATGCTTTCTGCCGAATTGCTGGCAGTATCGCTGGTAAATGTCAAATCGAAATAGCTTTTAAAATAATTGTACAATTCGGTGGCATAAGTCTGAAGCAATCCACGGTTATTAATTGTTCCAGCAGTTGGGGCAACCAGTGTTGATTTGGTTGCAATATCAGCATCCATATTGTCAATGGAATCAACAATTTCACTGTTAAATAATGATTTAATATCACCTACCGGACTTCCATTTTGGGTAAAATCACCATTTACAATGGCATCGTAATCGATTTTGTAAGACAAGGTGGTTTTAAGCCACGGATAATAGGCTGCTCCGTATTTCAGGAAATTCATGCCCACGTTGTTTCTGAAATCGGAAACCGGATCAGCAGACGGTGTGATTTCCTCGTCGCCGTCAACAATGTCGAGCACGGCAAAACGGTCTTGCAGTTTGTTGCATTGGGCCAGCATAGCAACGTGCACTTCAGCAGCATTCGCCACATCAAGGTGAACCGATTCGGGAACAACAAGTAAAGTTGGCAGATCCATTTTTTCGAGCGAAGCAAGCCCGTCCAGCAATTCCTGTTTATCCACATCAGAAGCTTCGTCGTTGTACCCTCCAACGGAAACGATAAAACAATCGCCGCCGCCGTTTGAATAAAACATTCGTACCGAATCGTAAAGCAGATTGACACCGTTCACCACAGTTTTTTTCACTGTGTTGTCCGGGTTTAGTTCAATCTCAATAGTTGTAGGATCGGGCGCCCCGCCGAAAAAGAATTCGTAATCGGGCAAGGAGCCGATTTTAATGGGTTTGATAATACTTTCGGCATGGTAATCCACGCCATCGACAACTGCCTGTTCCGTGTAGCCCACAAAGGCCGGGATGGCAGTTTCAACTTGCGCTACCGAAGGCGGAAATTTGGAAATTTCCTCAACGTAAACGCCTGGTGTTTTGTAAGCTGTTGCCATAATTCATTGGATTTTAATGTTACATGTATATTTCAGAAAATATTTTGTTATTTGCCGCATCAGGTTTAATTAAAGCCACGCCCGGATTGGGCAGTTCAACGCCGCCCAGTTCAACGGAAATAAAACCCGATTTGGTTAGCGGATGCTCATTTTTCGTAATCAAAACTTTTGAATTTCCATTCTCTCTTTTTACATCGTCGCCTCCGGTAACCTGCTGATTGGAGTCGAAAAGGTACCGCCAGATGGTGCTTCGGTTTTTAAACACCACTTCAAAAATTTTTGCAGAAGACGGGATTTTGCCCTGTGCATTTGTCAAATTCAGCGAACTATTATCGCCTTTCATGTAAATACGGATAAGGCCTAAAAGTCTTTCTTTTTCACCTGCATTTAATGACGCTTTTTCTACTTTTTCCCCTTCTGCGGAAAGAATAAAATCTTCATCTACATGAAAATTGCCGCCGGATTTATCCAGCAGGGGAAAGTTATTCGGTTCGGAATCAAGTCCTTTATTTGACAAATAGTACAATTTCCCGGCGTTTTCCAATTGCAGGTCGGTGTAATTGTAAAAAACCGAATCCTTAATTTGAATCAGAAAAGTAAAATTCAAATCATCATCCAGCGAAATAAATGGCTCACTGTCATCTGACTCAGAGACCTTTGACCAAACGGTAAAACCTGAATCCAGTGTTTTAAAAACCAGGTTGTGTCCGTTTAAATTTTGAACTGTTTCTTTTGTTGGTACAATTTTTACAACACCCTGAAAATTGTAATTATTAAGTTGCTTCACTTTTTCTGTTTCGTTCATGGTTCTGAATTCAACCGAACCCTTATCAAGAAAGTAGCGGTGAAGAATTTTCACCCCGAAAAGTTCTTTATATTGAATAGAATAGCTCATTGTTTCAAATCATTTAGGGTTCCGCCAATGTGTGTAATAACTTCGGATGCAGCCAGTTTTTTATCGCGCTCAATTTGAATGAGCTGAACTTTGTAAATAACCGAAGGCAATTGTCTGCCTCCCAGAGTACCCCATACATTATTAAGTTCTTCAAAAGTTGGAGTGTATAACTCCAAAATGAATTTGAAATGGTCAAGTACATCGAATGCCACATTTGTACGGTTATAGACCGTATTTGCCGATGTGAACACTTTTTTTCCCTGAAAAAATTCAATCACCTTCGAAATACTCCTGAGCGACTTATCGTAAGTGTCGCAGTTGGCAGCAATTAAAAGATAAAGATTCAGGTGAACAGGTGGATTTTTATATTCGGTTTTCGTATCCTTTACCTTAAAATGTGGAGTGTTTCTCAATACCACTTCCTCTTCAAGTTTCAATAATGAAACAACAACCTTGTCATCAACACGGGTAGCATCGTCACTTCCCGATTCCCAAAGGGCAATGTTTTCAAGAACAATTATTTTTCCCAGACCTATATCTGAAAAATAATTTTCAAGTTGTTCCTTTATAATCTGGAGTGTCTCGTAAATCATCTATTTTCGCTTAATCTTCCGTATTAATAACTTAATTCGCCCAATTTTAATCAGTAAATTTAAGACCTTTTTATCTTCTATAACCTTAAACTTTCATTGTGCAAATGAATTACTCTGATTTATTTTTTCAACTTAATGGTTTTGTGCGTATTTACCTTTTAAATGGTTTCATACGACTTAATGGTCTTGCTATGCAAGTTACGGCAAGAAATAATTCAAGTCAATGATTTACTGAAAAAATTTCAAGAAAAATTATTACAAGCTAAATAACAGATACTTACATTGAGTTAATAATTTTCCCGAATGGCCAAAAGAAGATTTTCCATTTCAGAAATGAGTTTTTGAAGGGAACCTGAAAAATGATTAGCCATGATGCAAAAAGTAAGGTTTTTACCTGATTTTGAATGAATAAAACCGGCATAACAACGCACCCGGGACATGGAACCGCTTTTTGCAACAAGTGATTTTTCCGGGAAATTTTGAGCACTGAAATGGTTCAGCGTCCCCTGCCCTGCTGTTGGCAGCGATTCTGTAAAACTGAACGAATTTTTGCTCGCATTTGCCATTTTTTGAAGAACCGAAGTTAGAAATGCAGGTGAAACTGCGTTGAAATGTGACAACCCGCTGCCATCTTCCATAAAAAGCTGCCGGATGTCCAAACCTTCTTTTTCCCAAAACTCTTCAATAATTTTCAATCCTGTTTCACGGGTTCCAACCCCGGTCTTTTCAGCAGCAATTTGTTTTACCAAATGCTCAGCAAACAGATTTACACTTTCATAATTGAGCACTTTTACAATTTCGGCAAGTGTTGGAGATTCAGTTAAATAAATCTGATTAAATCCTGAATTATCCTCCCGGTTAAAAACAATTTGCCCATTGAGAAAAACCCCTTCATTTGCCAGATGTTTCAAAAAATCATCGGCCAGCAGATTCTCGGGAAACGGGTTAGAGGCTTTAATGGTAAAAGCTCTCCGGTTTTTGGGAATGGTTCCGCGTATTACCCGGTTCCTATCAATAGGACTGCCAAACACATAAGCCTGATCGCTGTTAATATCAGAAGACAAAACTTCATTTTGAAAACTCATGCCGGCCACTTTGGGATAAACAGAAATGATTTCTGTTGGCAAGCCGGCTATTGCCGGTGATCGAAAACTTATTCGGAACTGGTTGTCATAAACAGTTAATGCACTGGTCCCGGCACCGTAATAATTTCCCATGTCTTCCCAAATCCAGGTGGTTGGAATTTTTTCTGAATCGTAAAGAGAACCGTTGAGAATCAGATTTCCCTGAATCCGCTTTATACCGGCAGCTCTGATTTGCTGAACCCAGGATTCCAAAAAATGGGGTGCAAAATAATGATCTTTGAAATATTCCGAACCAAGAGCGGGGTCACCCCCACCAACAACAATTAAATTGCCATGCAATGTTCCGTTTACAATTTTTCCGGAATATCCGACATTCGTTTTAAACCGGTATTCCGGCCCTAAAATTTCCAATGCCGAAGCAGTTGTAACTAATTTCAGTACCGATGCCGGAATGAATAATTTACCGGAGTTTGTTTCAAATACGGTATTTCCTGTTTCCAAATCTGCCACATGAATTCCAATCAACGCATTCCTGTATTCAGGGAGCTCAGTAAATCGCTGCAATTGTAATTCAAATGCTGATTGCCCAAATAAAATTGTACTAAAAAGAAGAAATGCGAAAACCAAAAAATACCGTACCTTCATTTTTGCTATTTTTAGCATTCAAAAATAACAGATTGCAGGAAAACTAAAAACATTCAGATGTTGCGAACAATATTATTGATAGGAAGCGGTGGATTTATTGGAAGTGTAATGCGCTACCTGGTGCAGTATTACATGGAAAAAAGCCTCACAAGCACCTTTCCGTGGGGAACACTAATTGCGAACGTTGCCGGGAGTTTTATTATCGGGATAGTTTTTGCACTTGCCGAAAAAGGCAACCTGATGAGCGCTGAATGGCGAATTTTTCTGGCAGTAGGCGTTTGTGGCGGGTTTACAACATTTTCAGCGTTTGCCTACAACAACTTTACCATGATTAACGAAAAGGCATGGAGTTCGCTTTTTCTGAATACTGGAGGAAACTTATTCTTAGGAATTTTAGCTGTTTATTTGGGAATTATTCTTATTCGTTTAATTTTTTAAAACCGAAAACCATGAAAATAGAAGGCAGAGCAGGAATGTTAAAAATTTATGTGGGCGAGTCAGACAAAGTTCATGGCCGCCCGTTGTTTGAAGAAATTGTTTTTGAAGCGCGAAAAGCCGGCATGGCAGGTGCAACCGTTTTCAAAGGCATCATGTCGTTTGGCGCCAGTCATTCGGTGCACACCATGAAAATTTTTGCCTTGTCGGGCGATTTACCGGTTGCCATTGAAATTGTGGATACCATTGAAAAACTGGATGAGTTTACTACGCGTATAAACGAATTAATGGACCAAAGCAAAAAAGGCGGGTTGATTACATTTCAGGAATTAGATGTATTACGTTATAAGGTTGGTGAAAAATATACGGTTAAAACATAAACGGTTAAAACCAAAATTTTTTCGGATAAATTTCAATTCAACTGCATATTTGTGCATAAAAAAAAACATCCTTGCAGGCTCTGAATACCCTGCAAGAATGTTTGTTCTTTAAACGCCTTCCTGCTCACCAACAGGTTCTTTTGATGTTCGAATACTGTTCCAGCCAGGATTTGCCGAGTTCAGGTAAACATAGATTGGCTTTTCGTTTCTTACCAGCTCAATATAGTTATGTAATTCTCCAAATGGAATAAAAATTGCACCAACCTTATTGGCTTCAATATACACTGGGTTTGGCACTTTACTGGCAGGATGAAGACCATACACTATAAAGCGGAAACCGTCGGCACTATGACAAACCAAATGTCCCTGGATAAGAATCTGAACCCCTTCCCACGTGGCTGTGTTTTTAAATCCCAAACCTACCTCATAAGTAGTTACTTGAAAAGTTTTTATTGCCATAACGTTTTAATTAAAATGACACCTACTCTTTAAAGGATTTTCGGTATTTTCCTTACAAGTGCTATAAACCTTTCGGCTATATTTTTAAACGGATATAAATAGTTATATTTCAGTAAACTTAATGGTAATACAATTTACATCATTTTTATTTGATTTTGATTAAAATGATAATTTTTTTTACGAGAATAAATCAATTCCCAAAAAATGATATTTTCTGAAGGATGTCAGGGACAAAAAAGGGAAATAAAAAAAAAGGATTAAGCTGACATTAAACAACTTAACCCTTTAAATGTGGGGAGAGGAGGATTCGAACCTCCGAAGGCACTGCCAACAGATTTACAGTCTGCCCCGTTTGACCGCTTCGGTATCTCCCCCCGATATTTTTTAAGA